>CAZYOD010000033.1:0-13260 GCA_964648635.1 uncultured Balneolaceae bacterium
TCTTCGAGGTAACCGGGACTCACTACCGCCAGTTGTTTGCCGTTAACTCTTCCTGTAACTCCTTTGCCGGTGATCGAGTTGAATTCAGAAACATTATATGTTCCATCAACAGCCTCTACAATCCCCTGCGCTATGGAGTGCTCGGAACGGCTTTCGATTGAAGCCGCTAATTTCAGCAGTTCATCTTTGGAATAAGCTTCATTAAATAGTTTCACATCCGTGACGCCGAATTCTCCTTTTGTCAGTGTTCCCGTTTTATCAAAAATAATGGCGTCAATATTTCTGGCCTGCTCAAAAGCGGTCCGGTTCCGAATAAGAAATCCTTCGTTAGCCGCTCTGGAAGTGGAAACCGCAACTACCAGCGGAATTGCCAGTCCCAAGGCGTGGGGACACGTAATTACCATAACCGTAACCGTGCGCTCCATAGCAAATACAAAATCCTGTGAAGACCAAAAGCTCCAACCAAACAGGGTTATAGCCCCTGCACCCAATGCCACAAAGGTGAGCCACGCCGCCGCGCGATTTGCCAGATTTTGTGTTTTAGATTTGCTGCCCTGTGCCTCCTCAACAAGTGAAATCACCTGGGAGAGAAATGATTCGTCGCCGGTTTTGGTGACCTTAACAGTAATCGAGCCTTCTTTATTAATGGCACCGCCAATTACCTCATCGCCTGCTTCTTTAGATACCGGTTTTGATTCTCCAGTCAGCAATGACTCGTTCACCTGTGTTGATCCATCCATAACTTCACCGTCGGCAGGAATCTTTTCGCCCGGTTTTATCACCAGACGATCACCATTCTTTAACTCTTTTATAGATACCTCCTCGGTGCTTCCGTCTTCTTTCAATCGGTGAGCAGTCTCCGGCATCAGCTTTGCCAGTTCTTCGAGAGCGCGGGAAGCACTCATTACGGATCGCATTTCTATCCAGTGTCCCGCTAACATAATGAGCACGAGCGTTGCCAGCTCCCAGAAGAATAGCTTGCCTTCCAGGCCAAACACCACCGCCGAACTGTAACCGTAGGCTACGGTAATAGCTAAACCAATCAGCGTCATCATCCCCGGCTCTTTAGCACTGATTTCGTCGTAGGCTCCTTTTAAAAACGGCCATCCTCCGTAGAAGAATACAAACGAAGAGAGTAGAAACAGCACCATTCGATCACCCGGAAAATCCAGCTGACCACTTATTCCCAAGAACTCTTGAATCATCGGTGATAATAACAGAATAAGTGCTGTCGGCAGGATCGAAATAAAGAATCGCTTCTTAAAATCTTCCAACATATGCGCATGATGATCGTGATGCCCGTGACCATTTTCATGCGATTCTCCATTACTCTTTTGATGTTGATGCTCGTGTTCCATAGCAAGTTGGTTAGTTAGCCTATTTTATAACATTAGGAGAAATATTTGTTGTCGCTTAATAATTAAATGAGAAAAATGTGTAAAATTTTTAGGTAGAGGTAAATTACTTTAAATACTAACATTTTTTTTACTAATTTAGCTGATCAATTTTCAGATGAAGAAAAATTCAACCACATATCGCTTTTTTACGTTATTTATGGCAAGCGCCATTGCCATAAGTATCAGTTTATCATCGGCATTACTGGCTGTCCATTGTAGTATGAATATGCAGCAGCAAGTTCCTGTAAGTTTGACATCCAGTGATTACTGCCCCATGATGGATAATACCTCCGCTCACAAAAATTCAGACAATCACAATGGTCAAAAAAATTCAAGTTGCGACTGGATTATAAGCTGTGATTATAATTTTGATCAACACAAAGTAACGACCGAGGCCATTCCATCAATTACAAAAACAGCAAAAGCGTTCGCTGTTTCGGTTATCCGATATGTTAATACCGAATCGACCGAAATACCCTCTCTTTTTGCGGATGCTGAAGTTGCTCCCCATTCTCAAATCCCACCTCTCTTTTTGCTAAACAACGTTTTTCTGAATTAGTCTTTAAAAGGCTTTTCCAACGTCCATAGCCTTTTAACGGATTACTCATTATGAATACTGTAGCAATGCTCTCGCAATGCGTTATCCGTGATTTGTAATTCAATCTTACTAATTCAGAAGTCTCAATGCTTGACAAAATAATACGCTTTTTCCTTGAAAATAAACTAGTAGCTGTCCTTTTGGCTCTTGTCTTTGTGAGTTGGGGTATAGCCGTAACTCCTTTTCCCTGGGATATTGATTTTATGCCCCGCGACCCGGTTCCGGTAGACGCCATTCCAAATTTGGGTGAGAATCAACAGATTGTTTATACCGAGTGGCCCGGACGTTCACCACAGGATATTGAAGATCAAATCACCTACCCCTTAACCACACAGTTGCTCAATGTACCAGGTGTAAAAACAGTGCGTAGCAGTTCGATGATGGGCGTTTCTAACATCTATATCATTTTTGAAGAGGATGTAGAATTCTATTGGAGCCGCTCCCGAATTCTGGAAAAGTTAAATTCTCTGGCATCGGGGACACTTCCCGATGGCGTGAATCCGGCGCTGGGACCCGATGCTACCGGGCTCGGACAAATTTTCTGGTACACCCTCGAAGGCAGAGACAGTAATGGGAATCCTACCGGCGGATGGGATCTGCAGGAATTACGAAGCATTCAGGATTTTCAAGTGGGATATGCCTTATCCTCGGCAAGCGGAGTAGCTGAAGTGGCTGCGATCGGCGGCTACAGTAAAGAATACCAGATTGATGTGGATCCGGAGGCAATGAAGGTTTATGATATCACGCTGACGGATGTTTTTAAGGCAGTAAAAGAGAGTAATGCCGAAGTTGGCGCGCGAACTATTGAGATGAATAATGTAGAATATTTGGTTCGCGGTATTGGCTACATTGAAAGCCTGGAGGATCTCGAAAAAGCAGTCGTAGCCGTAGATAATAACACACCTATACGTATACAGGATATAGCTAATGTTAACTATGGACCAGCACTACGTCGGGGTGCACTGGATAAAGGCGGAGCCGAAGCAGTTGGGGGCGTTGTTGTGGCTCGGGACGGAGAAAATCCGCTGGAGGTTATTAATAATGTAAAAGCTAAAATAGCAGAAATTTCACCCGGCCTTCCCAGCAAAACACTCGACGACGGCACAAAATCACAAGTTGAAATTGTACCGTTTTATGATCGTTCGGAGCTCATTTATGAAACGCTCGGTACACTTGAAGAGGCTCTAAATCTTGAAGTATTGATTACGATCATTGTCGTAGTGGTGATGGTCTTCAATCTGCGTAGCTCTATTCTCATTTCCGCCATGTTACCTATGGCTGTGCTTATGACGTTTATTGCAATGAAACTCGGCAACGTGGAGGCTAATATAGTAGCACTGTCGGGTATCGCCATCGCCATCGGCACGATTGTGGATGTAGGGGTCATCATGTCGGAAAATATGCTACGCCACATCGAAGAATCTGAGGGCGAAGAATCACTGCTCGAAATCATTTTCCGTGCCGCCAGTGAAATGGCTTCTGCAGTGCTCACAGCTATAATGACCACCATTGTGAGTTTTCTGCCTGTTTTTACTATGGTGGCCGCCGAAGGTAAGCTTTTTCGTCCCTTGGCCTATACCAAAACTTTTGCGTTGGTTGCCTCAATTATTATTGCAATCACACTAATTCCGCCTTTTGCTCACTGGTTCTTCTCGATTAACATCAAAAAGAAAGCAGTTAAGCTTTTATGGAACGGATCGCTGGCTGTTGGCGGTATAATTTTGTTATTCTCACCTTATGTTTGGGCGGCCGTAACGCTAATGGCTTTCGGATTTATAAACGGCACAATCGCACTGTATCCCAAATACGAAGAATGGCGCCCGCGGATAAATACATCGATAGTTGTGCTGGTAGTCACATATTTGTTAAGCCGTTACTGGCTGCCGCTGGGACCAAGTACTTCATTCTTTCTTAATTTTTTATTTGTTGCACTTTTAATTGCCTTCATCTTAGGCGCATTTCAGCTTGTGGTGACCTATTACCGATCCATGCTTCGCTGGTGTCTCCACCATAAGGGGCTTTTTCTTTCCATTCCCGCCGGATTTGTTATACTCGGACTTGTAATTTGGCTCGGCTTTGCGAACGTTTTTGGATTTGCAGCCAAGGGATTTGATTCAGTTGGCCTTGATATCAAATCAACTGATACATGGACGGCAGCCACACAGAAGTTTCCCGGACTTGGAGAAGAGTTTATGCCGTCTCTCGATGAGGGTGCCTTTTTGTTGATGCCCACTACCATGCCGCACGTGGGGGTTGATAAAGCAATTGACTATATGCAGAAACTCGATATGGCCGTGGCGGCCATCCCCGAGGTGGAAACGGTAGTAGGAAAAATGGGTCGGGTAGAATCAGCCCTGGATCCGGCTCCGATATCCATGTATGAAAATATCATCACCTATAAAACAGAATTCAAAACTAATGAGCATGGAAATCGAATCCGGTATAGAATAAACAAGGATGGCGATTTTGTACGGGATAAGGCCGGCGAACTTATTCCCGATTCCAACGGTCAATATTTTCGTCAATGGCGCAACAGTATACAATCTCCGGATGATATATGGGACGAAATTGTCAGTGCCACAGATAACTTTCCCGGCCTCACATCCGCACCTAAACTTCAGCCGATTGAAACCCGGCAGATTATGTTGCAGTCGGGAATGCGGGCGCCGATAGGTATCAAAATAAAGGGACCCGATCTGAAAACCATCGAAGCATTTGGACAGCAGCTCGAAAATCAGCTTGCAGAAGTAGCGGGTATCAAGCCGCAATCGGTCTTTGCAGATCGCATTGTAGGCAAGCCCTACCTGGAGATTGATGTCGACCGGCAAGCTATTTCCCGCTATGGCCTAAGCATGCAGAACGTACAACAGTATATTCAGGTTGCGCTGGGAGGCCCTTCGCTTACAAGTACCGTAGAGGGACGGGAGCGTTATCCCATCCGTGTTCGCTATGCTCGTGAGCTGCGGGATGATCCTGATAAGATTAAAAATATGCTGGTCCCAACTCCCACCGGCTCACAAATTCCATTGGGACAACTAGCAAATGTAACTTACCGACAAGGACCTCAGGCTATTAAAAGTGAAGATACGTTTTTAGTTGGGTATGTTATTTTCGACAAAGAGGATCAGTTTTCGGAGGTCGAGGTAGTTGAAAATGCACGGCAGTATTTATCCGATAAAATTAACAGTGGAGAGCTGGATGTTCCGGCAGGAGTAAGCTACGACTTCGCCGGTAGCTACGAAAATCAGGTGCGTGCCGAAAAGCGGTTATCGGTGATTTTGCCTATTGCTCTGCTGGTTATTTTTCTAATTATGTATTTTCAGTTTCGGTCGGTGCCAACCACGAGTATGATTTTCACCAGTATTTTCGTGGCATGGGCCGGGGGATTTCTACTCGTCTGGCTGTATGGTCAGCCTTGGTTTATGGATTTCAATTTATTCGGTGAGAATATGCGCGACCTTTTTCAGATGGGTACCGTAAATCTGAGCATTGCTGTTTGGGTGGGCTTTATTGCTCTTTTTGGTATTGCCGCTGACGGTGGCGTGGTTATGGCTACATATCTGGATCAGCTTTTTGATCGCCACAGGCCCAATTCTATTATGGAAATTCGGGAGACAGTGATGAAAGCCGGTGAACGACGAATTCGCCCTACCCTTATGACTACTGCCACTACTATTCTAGCGCTTATCCCCGTGCTAACATCCACAGGACGAGGAGCGGATATCATGGTGCCGATGGCGATTCCCAGTGTTGGGGGAATGCTGTTACAGATTATCACGCTGTTCGTGGTCCCGGTACTCTACGCCATTTATAAAGAATGGAAATTTAGTCGTACATCAACTTCTGAAGAGTTTTTATTTAAAGAAATAACACAATGAATATTAATAACTTAATTTTGACTGAGAATCCGGTGAAATCTTCGCGTCTTTGGCGGCTATCAACATGCCTCTTGATGGTACTTACGATAAGTTTTCAGCTGCAAGCTCAAAATATTTCTGCTGATTCAACCCATATTGACAGTACAGCAACACCACTTGAGCAGTATCTTAAACTGGCCGCTCAAAATAATCCGGATCTAAAATCGGCTTTTAACCAGTATTTAGCATCCTTGGAAGAAGTGCCGCAAGTGGGAAGCCTTCCGGATCCCGAACTGGCTTTCAGATACTTCATCTCTCCCATAGAAACGAGGGTTGGTCCGCAACAAGCCCGCTTTTCTGTAAGTCAAATGCTTCCTTGGTTTGGAACACTGAGCGCCCGCGAGGAGGTAAAAAATTATCTGGCTAAAGCCCAATTTCAAGAGTTTCAGAATAAACGTAATCAGCTTTTTTATGAGATAAAAACTGTTTGGTACGAGCTGTATGTGCTGATGAAAAAGATCAGCATCTTAGAGGAAAACATCAGTTTGCTGGAGACGCTTGAAGAACTTGCGCTTCAAAATTATGAGAGTGCTGAGGGTAATCAATCAGATGTGCTTCAAGTGCAGATCGAGCTCGAGGATTTGCGTATTAATCACAGCAAATTACTTGATGACAAGACTGTCCTGCGCCAAAAACTTGAAGAATTAGTTAACAGCGACACCGTTGATATTCCTGCGGTGATGAGTGTTTCCACTCACAAACTGCCTGCCGAACCCACCGAGCTCAAAGAACAGATGCAGAACCAAAATCCAGCGCTAAACCAGCTCTTTTTACAGGAACAAGCCACCCAAGAGTCGATTCGTGCAGCCAAGCTGGATGGTTTGCCTAAGTTCGGAATCGGTGTAGACTATATATTCACCGGTCAGCGAGATGAACAAATGATCGATAACGGCCAAAATGCTTTTTTGGCTCGTGCCTCTGTTCAAATACCGCTTTGGCGAAAAAAATATCGGGCTCAAAAACAGCAAGCAGAGTTAAATCAAAATATTATTCAGGAGCGGCAATCATCTCAAGAAAATAAGCTTATAACACGTTTCGAAAGTGCGATGCGCGATTTCCGCGATGCTCAACGAAAGTTGAATCTCTATGAAGAAAAACAGATCGACCGGACACATCAAGCCATAGAAATCCTGACAGAAAATTATTCCACAGCAGCAACCGGGTTTGAAGAAATCCTGCGACTACAACGACGTCTGCTTAATTATCAGCAAGCGCGTGAAGAAGCAATTGGTAATCAAAATACAGCCGTAGCCCGTATCGAATTTCTGACGGGCCACTATAATATGAAAGAAAAAACAACTGAATGAAATCTGTACGGACGTCCGTACATTAAAAAATATAGCACCATGAAAATCACTTATAACTTACCAACACTTTTAAAAACATCCGGAATACTTTTGGCAGGCATTCTGCTCGGGTGGCTCTTTTTCGGCAGCTCTGCTTCTGAGACTACCGATATAGAACAACATGTCGAGGAAACGCACACCAATGAACATGGAGAAATAGTCTATACCTGTAGTATGCATCCTCAAGTTCGGCAAAACGAACCCGGAGATTGTCCGATTTGCGGGATGGAGCTCATTCCGGCAAAGGAGGTTGACTCCAAATCGGAAGAAGATCTGCACCCACAAGCCTTGAAAATGACTAAAGCGGCTATGACATTGGCTGATGTACAGACCACAAAAGTTACAGCAGCTCCTGCCGTCAAACAAGTACGTATGCCCGGTAAAGTTACGGTGGATGAACGAGCCATCAGAGTAATTCCCGCTCACTTTCCGGGACGTGTGGAAGAGCTTTACCTCAATTTTACGGGGGCTTACGTAGAAAAGGGGGATAAAGTGGCCTCGGTTTATTCACCTGATCTGGTAACTGCCCAACGCGAGCTATTGGAAGCCTACGAAAAACGTAAATCAAATCCCCGGCTTTATGAATCTGCCCGGCAAAAGTTTATCAACTGGAAAATAGCACCTGAAGTAATCAACGAGATCCTTAAAAAAGGAAAACCCCAACAAAACTTTGATATCCATTCTCATAAAAGCGGCTTTGTTTCCAAGAGGCATGTAGCAGTGGGCGACCATATTCATTTCGGTAAACCAATTTTTGAACTAACTGACCTTTCCACGGTATGGATAAAATTCGATGCTTATGAAAGTGACCTGAACGGCCTTGAGATTGGTGACCCCGTTACCTTTAGCGTGACTTCTTATCCCGGACGCACATTCGAATCAGAAGTAACATATATTGATCCGATAATCGACGAAAAAGAGCGGACTGTCAGTGTGCGTACAGAGTTTGACAATAACGAGAGTCAATTAAAACCCAATATGTTGGCGGAAGGAGTAATCTCTATCACTTTGAACAATGGACAGAATACTCTTCAAATTCCTAAGGAAGCCGTACTATGGACCGGTGAGCGGTCAATCATTTATATAAAACTGCCCGATACTTCGCAGACACTGTTTGAAGCCCGAGAGGTTCAACTCGGTACACGAGTGGGAGATCATTATATAGTTGAGGAAGGATTGCAGGAAGGAGAAGAGGTAGTGGTAAAAGGCAACTTTATGATTGACAGTGCAGCACAGCTGGCGGATAAAAAAAGCATGATGAATGACAATAATGAAAACACTACGAAATCATCAAATCATCAGATGAATCATTAGCAGCCAGAAGCTGAAAAAATGCATTATGCCCCTTATATAAAGCATTAAATCTTCATTTGACTCTCGACCATGGTACAGGCCTTATATTACCAGTGAATTGTTTTCGTTAATCACGTGGAAAAATATTATGCCACTCGCAGGGGAGCTCAAAATCCGACCTGTTGCTGAGGCAAAACCATGGTGAAAAAATTATATATTTATCAGGTGTCATCCGTTGATGGCATCTCTATTAGTTACAAGTAACATGATGCAACAAGACATGGATAAAAAATATGAGGGCATCAATACTTTTAAAATTGGCGAAGCTGCTCGGCGTGCCGGTGTAAACAAAGAAACCATTCGATACTATGAGCGGCGTAATCTTATTCCGGAACCCGACCGCCGACGATCGGGATACCGTATTTTAACTAAGCGCCATGTGGACCAAATCAAGTTTATTAAACGCGCCCAGGATCTCGGGTTTACCCTCTCTGAAATCAAAGAACTGTTAGCCCTGCGTTTGGATGGCAGTACTCCCTGCGAACCCATACGTCAAAAGGCAGAATCAAAATTAGAAGATGTTATTCAGAAAATTGAAAACCTTAACCGCATGAAGGATGTTTTGAGCGAACTGATTGAGGAATGCAAAGCCAACGGAACCACAGACGACTGTGTTATTTTAAATGCTCTTGAAGGAAATCGTAATGACGAACGTTAAAAACCAGTCAACCATCAGCTGCCCGAAATGCGGCAACAAGTCAAAAGAAACAATGGCTACCGATTCATGCCAATATTTTTGGGAGTGTCCACATTGTAATGAGCTTATTAAAGCTGCAAAAAGTGACTGTTGCGTCTTTTGTAGTTTTGGAGATATTCCTTGTCCGCCGGTTCAAAAATCTCAAAGTTGTTGTTAAATGAGCAAACAAAAAATTGAAATAACAGTCAAAGGCATGGATTGCGCCGGCTGTGTCCGGAGTGTACAAACCTCCCTGGAAAAACTGGACGGTGTTGATTCTGCCGAAGTGTTGCTTTCCTCTGAAAAGGCGGTGATTTCATCAAAGTCTGCACTGCCGGATCGCCGCGCTATAAAAAAAGCCGTTGAGGATATTGGCTATCGTATTCCAGATGCAGAGGCGGATCAAGAACCACACGATCAAACACAGGAGATTGCCAAAAAATCCTTTCGATTATTCGGATTGGTCTTCGGAGTTATACTGCTGGTGGTTGTTGCCGGCGAATGGCTCGGGCTTTTTCATGCGGTCACTGAATACATTCCTTTTTGGCTTGGCACGCTGATTGTGCTCGGAATGGGGTATCCCGTTTTTAAGCAAGTTGTAAAAGCGGCGCTACAAAAACAGGTTACGCCCCACGCGCTGATGGCTTTGGGAGCTCTCGCGGCTCTGGCAGCAGGAGAATGGGTAACCGCGGCCATCGTGGTGTTCTTTATGCGCACCGGCGATTTCATCGAGAAATACACCACTGACAAAGCCCGCGACTCGGTTCGCTCGCTGACTGATATGGCGCCCCAAACGGCCACACTTTTAAAAAATGGAGAAGAACAAGAAGTGCCGGTCGATGTAATTCATCCCGGCGATACAATCTTGGTGCGCCCCGGTGGAAAGATTCCCGTCGACGGTACTGTAACCGAAGGTCACGCTACCGTTGACCAATCTCCTATCACCGGCGAATCGATGCCTGTTGAAATCAGACCCGGCTCAAAAGTATATGCTTCGACTATTGCCCAAGGCGGACGGCTGCTTCTGAAAGCTGAGGCCATCGGATCGGATTCTACTTTTGGAAAAATCATTAAGATGGTAGAAAAAGCCGAAGCGCAGAAAGGCGCCGTGCAGCGTTTTGCCGATCAGTTTTCTGCCTGGTACCTGCCGGTCGTGGCTACTATTGCACTGCTCACCTATATTTTCAGTGGAAATATTATGTCTACCGTTGCGGTGATGGTAGTGGCCTGCTCGTGCGCTTTTGCGCTGGCTACTCCGGTGGCGTTGCTGGCTTCCATCGGATCGAATGCCAAGCGCGGCCTGCTGATTAAGGGTGGCAAATATATTGAGTCGCTGGCTCGCGCCGATGTACTGCTGATTGATAAAACCGGTACGCTTACTTTCGGCCGACCCGAAATTGATGATATTATTCCTCTGAATGGCTGTACAGAAGGCGAACTGCTGAGTTTGGCCGCAAGTGCTGAACATTTTTCCGAGCACCCTCTGGGCAAGGCAGTTGTGGGCGCGGCCCGCGAACGTTATCTGACGCTGAAGAAACCTGACCATTTTGAGGAATTAACGGGAAACGGCGTAAGGGCAATCATAAACGGGGCAACCATCACGGTTGGAAATGTAAGACTGATTGAAGCCAATAAAGCCGCATCTCAAAAAATAAAACAGCTGCAAAGTAACGGGAAAACGGTGATTACTGTGCAGCGGGGCGAAACCCTGCTGGGATTGCTCACCGCCAAAGACGCCGAACGAAAGGAAGCGGCAACGGCCGTTAACCGAATCAAGGAATTTGGTTTTACAAAAATAGAACTGCTCACCGGCGATAACACCGAAACCGCACGTCAACTGGCCGATCGTTTGGAAATCGATTTCCGCGCCGAACTCCTACCCGAAGAAAAAATTGCGATAGTAAAAGAGTACCAAGATGTCGGGCATTCGGTAGTAATGATTGGAGACGGCATCAACGACGCACCGGCGCTGGCACAGGCTGATGTAGGAATCGCTATGGGAACGACCGGCACCGACGTGGCGATTGAAACGGCAGACATTACACTGATGAGAGACGACTGGAACCTGGTTCCCGAACTTTTTTCTTCTGCACGTAAAACGATGACAGTTATAAAGTGGAATTTCGGTTTTACCACCGCTTATAATATCGCCGGACTTTCATTGGCTGCATTCGGTTTCCTACCTCCCATTCTTGCCGCTGCGGCCCAGTCGCTGCCCGATATCGGTATTTTAGCCAATTCGTCCCGCCTGCTTAAAAAGTAATACCTTTTGGCTATCCTCGTATTGCGAAAAAAAATGCCCCACTTTCTTGCTGTTTAGAATTAATCTAAATAGTTTTGACCCGTTATTTAAAGGCAATCCAAATAAGAATGTCAAGTTTCTAACGACAATTATTTTGCTTTCAAAGTAATAACGTGGACTTCACTAAAACTAAATTTAACGTACTGAATAACTCAGTCTCTGAAAGTATTAGGAGAACCCCATGAACAATTTGAAGTATCTGATATGCACAATTCTTTTGACCTTTAGCGTATCTACCGTTTTAGCACAAACAGCAGAAATTAAAGGTCAGGTTACTGGCGCCGAACAAAAACCAATCCCCAATATTAATGTTGCCCTGCAGGGGACACAGTTAGGGGCGGCCAGCAATGCTGAAGGCTATTATGCCATTAAGAAAATACCGGCAGGCGATTATACGCTTGTTGTTTCCGGAGTCGGATATGATGAACAGCACAAATCCATTTCGGTTGATAGCGGCGAAATGCTGTCTGTGAATATTACCCTTGACAATTCCAGTGAGAAACTGCAGGAAATTGTTGTTGAAGGTAATAAGATCAATAAATTCTCGACGGGATTAAGTGAATATGTGGCCAAAATTCCTGTTCAGAATTTAGAAAATCCCCAGGTGTATAATTCCGTGAATTCTGAACTGATGGAAGATCAGGTTATCACAAATTTTGATGAAGTATTGAACAATGCGCCGGGTGTGTTTAAGCTTTGGGAATCAACCGGGAGGGGCGGAGACGGTGCCGGATACCACTCCATACGTGGATTTTCCATTCAGCCAAATATGCTTAATGGGCTTCCTTCACTAACCAACGGCAGCCTCGATCCCGCCAGTGTGGAACGTGTCGAGTTTATTAAAGGTCCGTCTGCCACACTTTTCGGAACCAGCGTGACTTCGTATGGTGGGCTTATTAACGTGGTTTCCAAAAAACCTTCAGATATTTTTGGAGGCGACATTTCCTATCGCACCGGCAGTTTTGGACTAAACCGAATTACTGCTGATGTCAATACGCCAATCAGCGCGGAAGAAGATATCGCTCTGCGAGTAAACGGTGCTTATCACAAGCAAAATAGTTTCCAGGATGCCGGGTTCAACGAATCTTTCTTTTTGGCTCCTTCGCTATCCTATAAAGTAAGTGATGACCTTTCCTTTCTGATAAATACCGAGTTGTATCAATCTGAGAGCACGAATCCTACGATGCTCTTTCTTAACCGCTCGTCCCAGCTTGATGCTACTAACATCTCGCAGTTGAATTACGATAATGAAAACTCTTATACCACGAATGATATCACCATCACGAATCCGGTGTTTCGTCTGCAAGGTAAAATGACGTATAACCTTTCCGACAGCTGGACTTCCGAGACTGTTTTATCACGAAGTTCTGCCAAGTCCGAAGGGTATTACAGTTACATTTCTACTATTGCGATCCCCGGAAGCAATTACGGTAGATATATCAGTGATCAGAATTCGACGACGCTGGGAACCGACATCCAGCAAAATTTCAAAGGGGATTTTGAGATTGCCGGACTCCGAAACCGAATGATTATCGGACTCGATTATTTCCAACAAAGTGTAATCAACAACAGCACCGGCTACATCGCTTATGATTCTTTTGATCTGAGCAGCAACGGTTCTGTACCGGCAATATCACGAGCCGCGGTTGATTCTATGCTTGCCGGAACGCC
>CAZYOD010000034.1:0-5411 GCA_964648635.1 uncultured Balneolaceae bacterium
GAGAGAAGGATTAAATGATGGGATGGTATCGGTACAAAGCGCAAAGTGGGGCGAACACATCAAAACTTCCAACCTATCGCACTTAGAACAGATGAACTTGCGCGTAAAAAACGGTCGGGAGAAATTATACCGTGCCTTTTGGCTGGATGTGGTGAAGATGCTTCAGAAAAAAGGACACTAATTAAAGCTCGATATCTTCTTTTTTCTTAAGCAGTGTATAAGCCGTCATATCATATTGGATTGGCGTCAGAGAAGCATACCCTTTCTCTAAGACGTTTACATCAAGATCTTCGCCCTCATCCAATAGCTCCAGTTTACCTGTCATCCAGTAATACGAACGGTTATTGGGATCAACCCGCCCCTCGAATTCTTCTACATAACGGCTATTGGCTTGCCGCGCCCATTTGATGCCTTTTAGCGGTCCGGCGGGGACATTTAAATTTAGTGTAACGCCCTTTGGCAATCCTTGACTGAGCACATAGCCAATTACTTTACGGGCCGCATCTTTAGCTCCGGATAAATCCGCTTCCTCATCATAATCAGTGCAACTTACCGCTATCGAAGGGTATCCTAAAATTGTTCCCTCAGTAGCTGCACTTACTGTACCTGAATAAAGGATGTTTATCCCCGCATTGCTCCCGTGGTTGATTCCGCTCACTACCAGGTCCGGCTTGCGCTTCATCAGCTGATCGTGGGCTAATTTTATTGAATCTGCAGGAGTACCCGTTACCGCCTGACCGTTAAAACGTCCATCAATTTGAAATGAACGAGATCTAAGCGGTGTGCTAACCGTCACTGCATGTCCCACAGCACTTTGCTGACGATCCGGGGCAATAATTTCGACCTCCCCAAATTCATCCGCTACCTCTGCCAGTGCGCGAATGCCCGGTGAAAAAATACCATCATCATTACAAACTAAAATTACAGGCTTTTCTGCTTTGCTCATATCTTTTAATCGTATTGCTCATTTTCATTCGGAAAATTTCCGGACTTTATATCCGTGATATACTGCTGAACGGCATCGGTCATCGAGGTATGCAAATCAGCGTATCGGCGTAGAAATCGCGGTTTAAATTCTTTATTTAACCCTAGCATATCATGCGCTACCAACACTTGTCCGTCACATCGGACCCCGGCACCGATTCCAATGGTTGGGATAGAAAGTTCGGCCGTTACGCGTTCTGCTAACTTTGCGGGAATTTTTTCCAACACCAGCGAAAAACATCCGGCTTCTTCCAAACGCTTAGCATCAGCTAAAAGTTGCTCAGCTTCAGCATTTTCCGTTGCGCGCACTTTATAGGTGCCAAATTTATAAATGCTCTGCGGGGTCAATCCCAGATGCCCCATCACCGGAATTCCTGCTTCTACAATTTTAGAAACCGTTTTTATTACCGGTTTGCCACCTTCCAGCTTAACCCCGTGAACTCCGGCTTCTTTCATCATGCGTCCAGCATTGACAAGCGCTTCTTCGGATGTCACCTGATAACTCATAAAAGGCATATCTGCGATAACCAAAGCCGTATCAACGCCGCGGACAACACATGAGGCATGATAAATCATGTGCTCCATTGTCATCGGGACGGTAGTTTCGTAACCGGCCATTACATTACTGGCCGAATCGCCCACCAAAATCACATCAATTCCCGCCTGATCAACGATACGCGCCATTGTGTAGTCGTATGCCGTCAACATACTAATTTTGTCTCCACGCTCCTTCATCTCTACAACGGTTTGCGTGGTTACTTTTTTAGGACGATCTGTTGAATGGGTACTCATTGTTCCTCGCTGGGGACTATTGCCGCTGAGGCTTCCAATTCACAAGCAACCTTGTCACCCACGGTAGCAGTACCTTCCATGGTGATAAAATTGCGGCGCTGATTGACCAGCTTCACTTCCATCCTAAGTTGATCTCCCGGCACAACCGATTTCCGGAATTTCGCTTTGTTTATTCCCGTAAAAACGATCAACGATTCATCCGGATTATCAATATGTGAGTGCATAAGCATAATGCAACCGCTCTGGGCCATTGCCTCTACCTGCAGCACACCGGGCATTATTGGGCGATCCGGAAAGTGCCCGTTAAAAAACTCTTCATTTACACTTACATTCTTCAGCGAAAGAATCCGTCCTTCTTCTACTTCCAATACCCGGTCAACTAACAAAAAAGGATATCGATGCGGAATTAATTTTTTAATTTCTTTGATCTTTAGCTGGTCCATAACAATAATCTATTTTAAAAATGTGTCGTAATATATAAGATTTATTTTACGGAGCCCACATAAACATAGGCGATACCGCCGGTAAGCTTTTCAAACATCTGGGATTTGAAAGAGTCCGCTTTTTTCATCAGATCAATAAATTTATCTCCCGCCGGAAATTCTGCACTTGTGCGGGGTAAGTAGGTGTAGGCTTCCCGATTACCGCTTATCCATCCACCGATAGTCGGCATAATATATTGGCTGTATAACTCATATGGATACTTAAGCAACCCATTAGGCTGACCGAACTCCAACACCGCCACTTTTCCGCCGGGTGCCACCACCCGGGCCATTTCCTTGAGCGCCTGAACTGGATCATCTACATTACGGATTCCAAAAGCAATGCTTGAAATATCAAACCGGTTATCGTCGTAAGGCAGCTGCATGGCATCGGCCACCTCAAAGTCGACTTTAAGATTATTTTTCGCCGCTTTAGCAGGAGCATGCTCAATCATTTCTGCACAAAAATCTGTACCCAGGACATAACCGTCATCTCCAACAGCTTCTTTAAATTCTAGTGCCAGATCACCTGTACCTGTAGCACAATCAAGCACTTTATGGCCCGACTTTGCACCGCTCAGCTTTACTGTCCGAGATCGCCATATATGATGTACCCCAAAGGAGAGGATTGAATTTACCCGATCGTAATCATCGGCAATATCGGCAAACATGCGGCGTACTTTTTCGCTCATAATCTAGTTTTTCTTAATCAGTTAATTTCTGAGTGATTCCTTGGCTCCTTTTGTCAAATGGTCGGTCTTGTGCAGATAGACCGGCTCAAAAAGCTCACCATCCCATCGAAGGTGATATAAGGCTCCATTTGAGTGCGGCACGCGGTGCATCTCTGTTAATCCATACTGCAACCAATCAGCCAACAGTATCCTGAGAAGACGGCCGTGTAAAACAAACAGCAAATTTCTGCTTTGCTGTTCTCTGATAATCGCTGAAATCCGGTTCCCTGCCCTTTTTAACACGGCAGCCGGGCTTTCACCTTCACTCATAGCATACTCCACATTACCTGACTTCCAATTTTCACGGAGCGTATTAAGCTGATTCTTAATTTCTGATATCGGACGTCCTTCCAGGATTCCGAAGTTCATTTCATCCAGATCTTTGTGCGACTCCACCTGCAAGTCATACCTTTTTGCAACTACCTCTGCAGTTTCACACGACCGTTTGAGGCTGCTGCTATACACCCGGTGCAGACTTATATCTTGCAGATGCTCGGCAATAGCTTGCGCCTGATGCAGTCCGGTATCATTCAAGGAAGCATCAATGCCCCGGCCCTGTATCTGATTGCATCGATTATATTCAGTCTCCCCGTGACGGGCCAAGTATATATTTGTCAAACCCACGCTAGTTTTTTCCTTCTTTTCGGCTCGTTGCCATTTCTACAAACTTGTTTTCCATCTGTTCAACTTCCTTCGGTGCAAGGTTATAGTACATCCCGTACTTTATCAAAATCATCTTAAAGACCCGATCATTCAGAGATAGTTTTTTATCGACTCCTTTATCCAGTTTATCCCATAGACTTTTCAACAATCCGAGTTTCATCAAAAAGAAAAATACCAGCCCAACTCCCACCGCCAGATACTGCCCGTTCATTCCCAGGGCACTGATTATCACCAAGGAGGTTATCAGCAAATAACCGTCGGTGTTCATTAGTTTGAGAACTTTGCCTAAGAAGATCGTTACAAAAGCGCTTTTCGATCGATACCAGAAAAAATGAAAAGCCACGGCAATTACGGCCGCCAGAATAGGATGCACCACAAGCAACAACACGAGCAAGATCGTCAAAGACAAGCTGTCTGCACTGCGAACCCACGCGATAGCTTCTTCCACCAGTTTATCGAGGGGACGCTTATCCAAAAGACCGGGTACAAATTCCTCGATCTGATTGGCATTGGTATGAAACCAATCTCCGGTTCGGGTCACAATGCCTAATTGTGTTTCTAGAAAAAATGTATTTGAGCGCGCTTCGTGTTTTTTCATGTCAATAGAAAATATCCTTCTTTTAGCAAAAAATGAATTTTCTGCCTCATAAAATCACGCTTGTGCAACGGTAAGAATAATGATAGGTCCGGCACCTGCTTTTTTCAGGGCCTGCGAAAGTTCGAATGTGGTGGCCCCGGTCGTAAAAACGTCATCAATAATAACAACCAGTTTATTTCTGACGGCATTGCTATTTTTTATCGTGAATGCATTCTCCATATTCTTCAACCTTTTTTCCAGAGAAAACCCTGTTTGAGAACGTGTATTCTTAGTCCGAACCACATCCCCGATTTTACAGATCTGCATATCCTGCCACTGCTCCTGAAAACCTTGGGCCAACTTAAATGCTTGATTGAATCCACGGTACCGCCGTTTCAAATAATGAAGGGGAACCGGTAAAACTACAGCTTCATGCTCTTTAAATAAATTAACAAGCAAGGGATGGCGGGAAACTCTTTGCCCCAATTTTCTACCCAAATCAACTCCGATCGTCGTCAGCCGTTCGTATTTAAGCTTATGCAAAAGGTTTTGTAAATCCCCGCCTTTGTCAAACTGCCACAACGCATGTTGCACAAAAATACCTTCCGGCAATAACACATCACTGGATACGCGCTCATTTTCCGGATTGGCATCCTCAAACCGATCCTTAAGACAAAACGAACACAGCTGCCGTTGAGCCTGTGTATTTTCCCTGCCGCAACAAACACAGACATTGGGAAAAATGATTTGAGTAAACCCTTTAATCGTCTTTTTAATAAATTCCATTTCATACCTATTTATTAGTAAGATCAATTTGAGCCCTCATCCTTACAAAGCTTCTTTTGGAAAAATTTTTGCCGACCGCTAGATTTGTTTAGATTATACGCCCAAAATAGTCTGTTACTAATTTATATTACCCTTATGGCATCACTTGGAAAAGATCTGGCCCACATCCGCAAGGAACAAAATATGAGCCTTGATGATGTTTATGAGACTACCAAAATTCCTGAGAGAATTATACGCTCAATAGAGGACAACTCTATTTTCTCCGATTTCCATGAGAATCCCACCTATATTCGCAGCTATGTACGCAGTTATGCAAAAGCTCTGTCGATTGATGAAAAACAGATTGTTTATGCCCTGAATAAGCAAGAGAAAAATAATTATTCGGGCTCGCTTCAA
>CAZYOD010000034.1:5511-12627 GCA_964648635.1 uncultured Balneolaceae bacterium
ACATGGATTGGTGTGATAACCATTCTGCTTCTTTTAGCGGGAAGCGGAGGTATTTTTTACCTCTCTTTTTATGACTCCAATCCTGTAAATGCGAATAAACAAAATACCGTCGGGCAGGAAGAATCATCACAGACAGTAAGTACTGATTCATTGGAGCTAAATATTGTCCCATCTACAAATGATGACACTTCTGCTGTGACCGAAAATACGGAAGCACAAGGCATGCAGAATGAATCGCTGGAAACTCTGCCCGATACGCTTTCCATACTCCTTTACGCTGCCTATGGCAAATTAGAACCCGTGAGAGTATACACTGATATTATGAACGAAATAAATCCCTACTGGATTGAAGAGGGCAACGCCTTGCGGTTCAACTTTGTAAATGACATTCAAATCCGGGGGCAGTTTAGCCGGATTGTGCTATTTTTAAATGGACATGTAATTACAAATTTCCGCGAACAGTTTTATAACCCGGAAACGCGTCTTGTAGAAATAAATCGCTCTTACTTTGAAGGAGAACCTAAATGGCTACAACCTGCTCCGGATTCTGCATCAATAGATGCCCCACCTCCTACGATCAGGGAACGCCCAACTTTTAATTGATTTAGTTACGTTTCACAATGGATAAGCAACAGGCAGCGAAACGTGTCGCAGAATTGCGCCAACTGCTGAACAAAGCTAACAAAGCTTATTATCAAGAAGCACAACCTTTCATCTCCGACAAAGAATTTGACGAATATCTCTCGGAATTGGATCAATTGGAACAGGAGTTTGGTCTCGTCGAACCAACCTCTCCTACGCAACGCGTGGGCGGCGAACCCAGCAGCGAATTCAATACAGTAGAGCATCCCATTCCGCTACTAAGTCTGGATAACACTTACAATGAGGAAGAACTAAACGACTTTGATCGACGAGTACGTGAACTGCTCGGTCATGATAATTTTACTTATCTCATTGAGCTTAAATTTGACGGTGCCGCTATCCGCCTCCGCTATGAAGCCGGTAAACTGGTGCTGGGAGCAACTCGCGGCGACGGCGAACGCGGTGACGATATCACCCGAAATATCAAAACAATTAAGGATATCCCTCTCCATCTTAAAGACGATTACCCGGAAATAGCAGAGGTGCGCGGCGAAGCTTATATGGAGCGTGAAGCATTTGCGCGGATGAATGAACATCGCGAAGAACTCGGGCTCAATGCCTTTGCCAATCCCCGTAATTCAACTGCGGGTTCACTAAAGATGCAAGATCCGCGGGAGGTAGCGCGCCGGCCTATTCGCTTTTTTAGTTTTGATCTGATTTTTGAAGGCAACGACAAAAATTATTCCCAGTTCCAGAAGATGGAACTCCTTTCACAATATGGGCTGCCCGTATTCGAGCATTACAGAAAATGTCAGAATATTTCCGAAGTCCACAACCAAATTGCCGAATGGAAGGAGCTGCGAAATGATCTCCCCTTTGAAACCGACGGCGTAGTCATAAAAGTCAATGAGGATAAATTTCACGCACAACTGGGATCCACTTCCAAAGCCCCTCGATGGGCTATTGCCTATAAATTCGAGGCAGAGCAGGCTACAACCACTATTGAGGGAATTACCCTGCAAGTGGGCCGGCTCGGCAAGATTACTCCCGTCGCAGAACTTAAAGCAGTAGAGTTGGCCGGAACTACCGTTAAACGAGCTTCGCTCCACAATGAAGATGAAATTCATCGTAAAGATATTCGACCCGGAGATCGTGTAGTAGTTGAAAAAGCAGGTGAAATTATCCCTCAGGTCGTTAGCGTTGTAAATCCCGATCGGGATGACCGCGGCCCCCGATTTGAGATGCCCGAACATTGCCCCGCCTGTGGTGAAAAATTGGTTAAGCTGGGTGAAGATGTGGACTGGCGGTGCATCAATCCCGAATGTCCGCCCCAAATACGCCAGCGAATCGAGCATTTTGCTTCCCGAGATGCATTTGATATCGAAGGTTTGGGCGAAGCGGTTGTAGACCAGCTTGTTTCTGAAGGATTGATAAAAACCTATGCGGATTTGTATGAGCTTAATAAAAAAGATCTGCTGCCGTTGGAACGAATGGCAGAAAAAAGTGCCCAGAACTTGCTGGATGCCATTGAGAAAAGCAAAACACAGCCCTTAGATCGTGTAATATACGCCATGGGTATCCGTTTTGTTGGCAAGACAGTAGCGAGGGATTTGGCCAAAGCTTTCAAAACGATAGATAACTTGATGAAAGCCGACAAAGATACAATTATTGAAGTGGAATCTATCGGACCTAAAATTGCAGAATCGGTCGTGGAATTTTTTAGCCAATCGCACAATCAGCAAATAGTGACCTCTCTGAGAAATCACGGGCTTACTTTTAAGATGAAGGAACAAGAGCAGGCTTCTCAAAAGCTGGAGGGTAAAAAATTCGTACTAACGGGGAGTCTCCCATCGTTAACACGTAAAGAAGCCACAAACCTTATTGAAGAGCACGGGGGTACGACTACCTCATCAGTAAGCGGCAATACCGATTATGTACTGGCCGGCGAATCCCCGGGCAGTAAATTTGATAAAGCCAAGGAATTGAACATCCCTATACTTAACCAAGAAACTTTTCTTGAACTTATCGGTGAACGTTTATGATAATTTGTCTTTTATCCATTACTCCTATTAAGGTTTGGGAATATGACTGCGGGTTGGTATAATTTCATAATCAAAGTATCTTACCTAAACATTTTTAATGTCTGGTAGGCTGTAAAAGCTGTGAGACAGATATAATTAAATATGAGCATTCTTGAGAAATTGGGTCTAGCTCCCAAAAAACGAAGGGGAGCGCCTGTTATAGGCGAAAAGAAAAAAAAGCAGGAACAAGCTTCATCACTGAAATACAACCCGTACATTCGGGTACTTATCCTTATTCTGTTTCTTGGGGTACTTATCTTATCAATCCCGCAGTCTTCTTTTAAGGAGCCTATAAACTACAGTGCTGGCGAACCGTGGCGCGCAGATGATCTCACGGCCCCTTTTACGTTTGCCATCCAAAAAAGCTCAGAAGAAATTGAGCAGGAACGGGAAACCATTCGGGAATCGACCCCTCCTATTTTTCATACGGCACCCGATGCTGAAATTGCTATTCACGGTAAATTAGATTCGCTGTTCCAAAGCTTAAAGCCATTGACAAACAGCTATGAGGAATGGCAACAATCTAAAGAAGATGAAGATAAAGAGGCGGGCCGTGACAGCCTTCGTTTTGAAGAACTTAAAACACGATCTCCTGTCATATTATCTGATTCTGCCTGGCAAACTTTGTTTGAAAATTACGAAGCTGTTCAGGCTCCAAATCAGGTCCCGAATACTAAGTCGGCCTCTACAGACCAATTTATTGCCACAGACCTCAAACAACAGCTCGAAGAAATTGTTAACGAAGTTCTCAATGATGGAATTTTAAATGTTAATAAAAACGAGCTGTCTAATGATGAGATAACCGTTCGAAATCTAAAAAACCGCACAGAACGAACACTTAATTTGGTGAATGTACGAGATCTCCTAGAGGCCCGCGATTATGCCCGATACCGTCTATCTAGGAATTACTACAAAGAGATTGCTAATGTGGGTGCAGAAATATTTGACCAAGTTATACAACCTAATCTCATTTTTAATGAAGAAGAAACGCAGGCACGTATAGATGAGGCACTGGATGAAATCTCAACCTCAAAAGGAGCAGTTGCACAAGGACAAGTGATTATCCGGCGGGGAGATATTGTCTCTAAAGAAAAGCATAATACCTTACAGAGCTTGGCCGAGGCCCGGGCTCAAAATGCCAGCGACATGGAGCGTTGGCTACGATACGGCGGAGATGTACTGGCTATCATTGCCATTCTCACCATCTTCTTTTTCTATCTTTATCTGTATCGCAGGCATATATTTATGGAGAATACTATGCTGTTGCTGGTACTAATTGCTTTCGCGCTTATCTGCATAAGCAGTGCAGTGGTTTATAATTTTGACAATATATCTCCCTACATAGTGCCCGTAGCGATAGCCCCGATCATCCTGACTATCATTTTTGATTCCCGTGTGGGATTAATGTCAACTATTACTCTTGCGCTGCTAACAGGATTGATAAACGGTAATAACTTTGAATACGTTACCGCGACCACGGTTGCATGCAGCTTGGGATTATTCTCGGTGCGCGACATCAAAAAACGTTCACAGTTCTTCTTTACCACTCCGGGAATTGTATTCGGATCCTACCTCTTTGTCGTCCTGGGTTTTAATATGACCACTTTTGATAGCTGGACCACCTTTGGGAATGAAATATTCTTTATCGGCATTAACGCCATTTTTATCTTGTTCACTTATCCGCTTATTCTCTTGTTTGAAAAGTCGTTTAAGGTCACTACCGATTTTACTCTTTTAGAGCTTAGTGATACAAACCTTCCACTGCTGAAAGAACTTATGACTAAAGCTCCGGGGACTTTTCATCATAGCTTGCAGGTTTCGAATCTGGCCGAAGCGGCGGCGGGCGCTATCCGCGCCAACAGCTTACTGTGTCGCGTCGGGGGACTTTATCACGATATTGGCAAGATGGAAAACCCGGGCTACTTCACAGAAAATCAGACCGAAACCAATGAGCACGACAAGCTGAAGCCGCGCATGAGTGCGTTGGTCATTAAAGCACACGTTTCGAACGGCGTTAAGATGGCCGAAGAACACGGATTGCCCAAAGTGATTATTGACTTTATCCAAACACACCATGGGGATTCGCTGATAAAGTTCTTTTGGGAAAAAGCAAAAAAACAGGCTGATGCCGATAAAAAAGAAATTCGGGAAGAAGATTTTCGCTACGACGGTCCCCCGCCCCAATCAAAAGAAACCGGCATTCTCTTGCTTGCTGACTGTGTTGAAGCCTCATCCCGGGCCATGAAAGATCCGAATTATCAAAAGCTTGAAAACCTCATCGATAAAATGGTAGATGAGCGGGTAAATGAGGGACAGCTTAGCAAAACTCCGCTGACCTTCCAGGATATACGCACCATTAAAGAGACATTTTTGAACATCCTCGTAGGAATTTATCACAGCCGGGTTGAATATCCTGAAGACAAAAAGGAAGAGCAGAAAAAAACAGAAAAAGACGAAGCTCCTTCTAAATCCCAAGCTCCCGAAACGCCGCCGCAGGTTGATGAATACTATAATTCCTAGCATATCATGCATTACGAAGAGGAGCTCCAGCTATATCTACAGTTTATAAAGCTGGAAAAAAGTCTCTCAGAGAACTCGGTAGTATCCTACAAAAATGATCTAGAGCGATACCTGAAGTTTCTTTCGGATGATCTTCGCATCCAAAAACTGAGCGGGGTTACCCTTCAGCATATCGAAAAATATCTCGAAGAACTTTCGGCGATGGATCTGTCTGTGAGCTCGATTGCGCGCAATATATCCAGCATCCGGGGCTTTCATGAATTTACTGTAGTCGAGGGAATAGCGGAGGCCAATCCAGCCGAACTAGTTGATCTGCCGAAAAAAGCCAAAAACCTGCCTGATGTTTTGAATCCGGAAGAAGTATCTGCAATAATTGACATCCCCAACCGTGAATCGGATGCGGGCATCCGCAATGCCGCCGTACTGGAAACGCTTTACGCTACGGGCATGCGTGTGAGTGAACTCACCAATCTGGAGCTCGACAACCTCATTTTTGAAATTGGTTTCATCCGTGTAGTGGGCAAGGGCAACAAGGAACGGCTGGTACCTGTCGGAGAAATAGCTCAATCGGCACTGGAGCATTATATCGAAGTGGTGAGGCCAAAATTTCAGAGCGAGAAAAATCCACAGAAAGCTAAAAACAAGGTTTTTTTGAGTCAGCGTGGGAATCCCCTTTCACGCATGAGTATCTGGAATATTGTAAATGATGCGGCCGAGCGCGCCGGCATCGAAAAGAATGTGTATCCCCATATTTTTCGCCACTCTTTTGCAACGCACCTGCTTGAAGGCGGTGCCGACCTGCGTGCCGTACAGGAAATGCTGGGACATTCATCCATCATAACTACAGAAATATATACCCATGTAGATCGCTCGCTGCTGCACCAAGTGCATAAAGAGTTTCATCCGCGGGCTTAATTTTTGCAAAATAAAAACCCGCAGCGGCTGTATTACCACTGCGGGTGGAAAAGATGAAAAAACGATTAATTTTTATTTTAATCGGATCCCAGTCTTGATCAGAATAAATTGTCAGGACTGGCTTCCGTATAAAATGACCTGAATTATCAATTCTGTTGCACGGCTTTCCAATCAGGAATACCGATAAAGTTGTTATTTGTATTTGGATTGCTGGTTATTTGTGTAGCAGTACCCGACCCATCCGAATTTAGGATGTGCAGATCTCGATTATCCTCGAATACAATTTGGGATCCATCGGGTGACCAAGCAGGAAAAGTAGCGCCCCCGTTATTGCCGGTTATTCGCCGTACTTCAGACCCATTGGCATTCATGCGATAAATATCTCCGTATAACCCATTTCTATTACTATGAAAGATAATTTCAGATCCATTGGGCGACCATTTGGCGGACAAGTTATCGTAAGTGTCATCGGTAATTTGCTGCACATTACTACCATCGGGATTCATAGTATAAATCTCATCATCCCCATCAATATTACTGTCAAAGAGAATAGTTGACCCATCGGGTGACCACTTTGGATATCTATTCCACGCTGAATCATCTGTCAACGCTGTTAAGTTTGTACCGTCGGTATTCACAATATAAATCTCAGCATCATCCTCAGTACCATTACTGAAAACTATTTTCGAATCGTCCGGCGACCACGAAGCTGTAAAAATATAATCAGGAAGGTCTGTTAATTCCTGCATTTCGGAGCCATCAATATTTGCTATATAGAGTTCGTTATCACTGCCTTCCGTCAGCCTGAAGAGGACTTTCGTTCCATCATTTGAAAGTGCAGCAAAGTCCTCATTGCCGGCTGTGTCAAATAATTTTTGCTGATTGCTTCCATCGGGATCTATACTGTAAATGTCATAATCTCCATCGGGCACATCCGGATTGCTGGTAAATAAAATCTTATTGCTTAATACCGCCATACAAGCAATATCAAAACTAACCGACGAGGTCTCTTCGGCGG
>CAZYOD010000035.1:0-2439 GCA_964648635.1 uncultured Balneolaceae bacterium
TCGAACGAAGACCAACAGTTAGCGAAGAAAATTTTAGAATTCAGCTGTGAGCTGAAAAAGGGACAAAATGTGATGCTTCAGCTGGTGGGATTAAACGGCATAGGTCTACTTCGGGCACTGGTGGAGCATGCCCGAACTATGGATGCGAATCCTTTTGTGCAGATCGAAGATACCGAAATTCAGCGGATGCTTGTCGAAACGGGAAATAAGGATTTCTGGAAAAAGCAGGCCGAGCTTGACCAGCTTCCACTGATGAAAAAGATGGATGCTTTTGTGGGTATACGCGCGGCATTGAATATTTATGAACAGTCCAATGTGAGTAAAGAGGCAAATAAATCGTATGCCGACCATTTTGTGGACCCCGTGCATTTTAAAGAGCGCGTGAACAACACGAACTGGGTGGTGCTTCGGTATCCGTCGGAAGCTTTTGCGATGAATGCAAGGATGCCTACGCAAAAGTTCCGTGAATTTTATTATAATGCTTGTTTATTGGACTATACGGAGCTGGCCGAGGCAATGAAGCCACTGCAGGCCCGGCTCGAGGAAACGGATATGATACGTCTTAAAGGAGAGGGTACCGACATTGAGTTTTCAGTCAAAGACCAGACTTGGATTCCTTGCTTTGGTAAGAGAAATATACCGGATGGGGAACTGTTTTCGTCACCGATATTATCGTCGGTCAACGGAAATATCACTTACGCTCCCTCGGTATATCAGGGCAAACCGTTTGAGTTTGTAAAACTGGAAGTAAAAGATGGAGTAGTGGTAGATTTCGACTCATCGAATAATGAACAGCTTGAAGAAATTTTAGATACAGATGCCGGCGCGCGCCAGTTTGGAGAGTTTAGTTTTGGACTTAATCCTGTGATTGAAGAGCCAATGTATGATATCCTATTTGATGAAAAGATTTACGGTTCTAACCACCTGACACTTGGCAATGATTATGAAATTGCACCCAACGGGAATGAGAGTAACATTCATTGGGACTTGGTTTGTATAGGCGCAGACGTTTATCTGGATGGTGAGAAAATTCGGAAGGGTCGTAAATTTATTGTTGATGACTTAAAAGGGCTAAATCCGGGTGCTCTTTTAGACTCTTAATGTTCCCTGTAAGTACCGATATTTGAAACAAAATGGCAACAGAACGACAATAAGATAGGGAAGCCTCCGTTTTCATTCCCATTCAAAATGCCCATTAAATGTTTCACTACCGAAATTATATCTTCTTATGCCTGATGAAAAAGAGATGTTATTAGATCAAGGCCTTCATCTGATCTTAAATACCCTGTCCGCAGCTGTTTACACCACGGATACTGAGGGACGCCTTACCTACCTTAATTCAGAAGCAATTCAATTACTAGATCGCAGGCCAGAATTAGGTACCGATCATTGGAATATCTGGCAAGGGCTGTATCGCCCCAACGGTTTACCCATGTCGCCCGAAGAATCTCCAATGGCGATAGCGCTAAATGAGGAGCGCAGCCTTAAAGGCCACAAAGTAATTGCCGAGCGGAAGGATGGAAAACGTATTTGGATAGAGTCATTTCCCTCCCCGCTCCGTAATGAAGATGGGGATATGATAGGAGGGATCAATATGCTTCTCGATATTACTAATCGGAAGATGGCTGAGAAAGCTCTTGAAGAGAGTGAGTACCGATACCGAACGCTTTTTGAGTCAATTGATCAAGGGTTTGCAATTATAGAGTTAGATTATGATGCGGAGGGCAATCCACAGGATGCGTTCTTTGCAAAAACCAATTCAGCTTTCGAAAAGCATACCAACCTAAAAGATGTAGAAGGTAAGACGCTTCGGGAGATAGCTTCTGAGATGGATGTCAGTCTCACATCTGAGTGGTTTGATAAAGTGGGCAAAGTGGCTAAAACCGGCAATTCGCTCCATTTTGAAAAGGAAGCGGAGACTTCCGACAGGTATTACGATGTGTTTGCTTTCCCTGTTGGTCAGTATAACGACTCGAATGTAGCTGTACTTATTGATGATATTTCAGATCGGAAACATCATGAGTTAGCTAATGCCCAATTGGCAGCAATTGTCAACAGCTCCCAGGATGCTATTATCAGTGCAAATTTAGAGGGCATTATTACCACTTGGAATGATGCCGCCGAACGGATGTTTAATTATGCCGAGCAAGAAGCGGTGGGGCGGCCGATAACCATTTTGTTTCCCGAAGGTCACGATGATGAGAAAGCAGATATCTTGGCAAAGATAAAAAATGGAGAGCGTGTACATCACTATGAAACTATACGATTTACAAAACATGATGTGCCCGTAGATGTTTCGATTTCTATTTCGCCTTTGATTAATCCTTCTGGAGAAGTAATAGGGGCTTCTAAAATTATTCGCGAAATCACCGACCGAAAACGAGCTGAGGAAGAGCGTGAAAGATTATTGCGAGAGGTAGAAACCGAACGAGAGCGTCT
>CAZYOD010000035.1:2539-5039 GCA_964648635.1 uncultured Balneolaceae bacterium
GGCAACGGAACAGATTTGGAATATCGTTACCTAAACTTTGTGTATCAACCGCTGCATAAACCTGATGGGTCTGTAACTGGAATTTTTGTGCAGGGGTTAGACATCACCGAGCGTAAGGAGGCCGAGGAGGCTCTGCAGGAAAGTGAGGAGAAGTATCGCACACTTTTTGAGTCAATGGATGAGGGATACTGCATTATTAAGATGATTTTTGATGAGGATGATAACCCGGTCGACTACCGATTTTTAGAAGTGAATGATGCATTTGAAAAGCATACCGGTATGGCAGATGTAGAAGGAAGAACGATGCGCGGAATAATTCCCGAGCATGAGGACCACTGGTTCGAGATATATGGGGAGGTTGTGAAAACCCAGGAACCGGTGCGTTTTGAACAGTCTGCAGAAGCATTAGACCGAATTTTGGAGTTGTATGCGTATCCCTTCGGGGAACCAGAGGATGAGAAGGTCGCTGTGTTGTTTAATGATATCACAGAAAGAAAACGCAGTCAGAAAAAACTGCAGAAAATGAACGAAACGCTTGAAGAGCAAGTCGAAAAGCGTACGGCATCGTTAATTGCTTATCAAGAACAACTGCGATTACTGGCTGCGGAATTGAGTAAAACTGAAGAACGGGAGCGGCAGCGATTGGCTACCGATCTCCACGACAACTTGGGACAGCTTTTGGCGGTTGGAAAAATGAGGCTGGAAGCGCTTAGCAGACAGCCCGATCCTGACTATCTAATAAAGGAAATTGGAGAGCTAAAATCACTTATGGATAATGCAATCGACTATACCCGGAAGCTGGTGACCGAACTAAAACCTCCTCCTTCTTTGGATCTGGAAAATCTTCAGGAAAGTATAAGTTGGATTGCAGAGAAGATGCAGAAGCATGATCTGGAAGTGATTATAGAGGATGACGGAAAACCCAAGGAACTTACAGAAGAAGTGCGGACAACTGTTTTCCAATGCGTGAGGGAATTATTGTTCAACGTGTTAAAACATTCCGGTGTGAACCAGGCACGGGTTAATATGTCGCAGCCGAATGGTTTTGTAGAGATAGTTGTAGAAGACAAAGGCAAAGGTTTTGAATTCGAGGGTAGGCATCCTATTCCTACCGAAGAAGGAGGCTTCGGGTTGTTTAGTGTCCGAGAACGGCTGAATGTAGTAGGAGGCAATATGGAAGTGATATCTCATCCCGGCGATGGAACAAAGGTTATTATTCACGTGCCTGTAGAATCTCAAGGAGGATTCAAGGAAGAACTTCCGAAAAGTAAAGCAAGTTCATCTTCCGATCCCTACAAGCAGGAGAAGAAGTCTCAAAAAGCTACAAAGGTACTGATTGTCGATGACCATAGGATGATGCGCGACGGACTGCGCAAACTGATTGAGGAAGAGGATGACATGGTGGTGAATGCCGAGGCGTCGGACGGCGAAGAGGCCATTGAAATGGCAGGTAAACATCATCCTGATATTGTAGTAATGGATATAAACTTGCCAAAGCTGAATGGGATAGATGCTACCAGAAAAGTATTAGAGAACAATCCGGAAATGCGTGTGATTGGACTGTCGTTTCACCAAGAAGCAAGAGTTGCACAGGCTATGAGAGATGCCGGAGCATCAGCCTACCTGACTAAATCCGATGTTTTTGAAACGCTCTGCGCAACGATTCGAAGTGAAAGTTCAAACAGCGGGAAAAATAGCGAAGAAGAATAAAATACCTCTATCCCAAGCTTTGGGATAGAGCTTTGTCCACTGATTAATCCGCCCACGCTTCGGCATCGCTATAGACTTCGGCAAATTCGATGTTTTCACCGTCTTTGCTGAGCGCAGCTTCATATTTAACATTCCCCTCTTCCTCGCGCTGAATGAGTACCGTAGCCAGCTCATTAACAATCTGCGATTGAATCAATCGCTTTAGTGGACGAGCACCATAGACGGGATCAAAACCGCGTTGGGCCAGCCAATCCTTGACGTTGTCGTTGATGCTGAGCGTAATATCTTTTTTCTCCAGCATATTGTACACACGCTGCAGCTGGATATCTACGATTTGGCGAATATGCTGTTGCTCCAGCGGATGGAAGACGATAAAGTCATCCACACGGTTAATAAACTCCGGACGAATGGCCTGTTTCAGTCGATCCATTAATTTTTCCTGAAGCTCGTCGTGAACCTCATCCGTAAATTTGCCGCCGGTTTCTTCGATTTTTTCCTGGATCAGGTTCGACCCAAGGTTGCTGGTCATGATGATAATCGTATTCGTAAAATCGACCGTGACGCCTTTATTATCAGTCAGACGTCCTTCATCTAGTACCTGCAGCAAAATATTGAATACATCTCCATGGGCTTTCTCGATTTCATCCAGCAAAATCACCGAATACGGATGACGTCGCACAGCCTCGGTCAGCTGACCGCCTTCATCGTATCCCACATAACCCGGAGGCGCACCGACCAGTCGACTGACGCTATGGCGTTCCATATACTCACTCATGTCGATGCGTACCAT
>CAZYOD010000035.1:5139-12532 GCA_964648635.1 uncultured Balneolaceae bacterium
GCAATTTCTTCGGCTTCAACTTCTTCTTTTAACATCGCGCGCCCTTCCTGGATTTCGGCCAGTTGTTCCTCGGTCTCGGCCAAATCTTTTTCCAGCTGATTGATAGTGCCGTATCGCAGCTCGGCAACCTTGTCGTACTTGCCTTCGCGCTCCGCTTTTTCGGCCTCATTGCGTGTGGTTTCAATGGCTTGCTTCAGGTCACGTGTTTTTTTGATAAGATCGCGCTCATTGTCCCATTGGGCCCGCATCGATTTTCGCTGCTCTTCAAGATCGGCTAGTTCTTTTTCGATACCTTTTATTTTGGTCTGATCCTCTTCGCGTTTCAAGGCCTCACGCTCAATTTCAAGTTGACGGATTTGTCGTTCAATGCTGTCAAGCTCTTCCGGCATGGAATCAATTTCCAGTCGCAATCGCGAAGCGGCCTCATCGATCAGGTCGATCGCTTTGTCCGGCAGAAAACGCTCGGAGATGTAGCGGTGAGAAAGCTCCGCCGCGGCAACAATGGCCGCATCCGTTATGCGGACACCGTGATGCAGTTCATAACGTTCTTGCAGCCCGCGCAGAATGGATACTGTATCTTCAACTGATGGTTCTTCAATCATCACCGTTTGCAGGCGACGTTCGAGCGCCTTGTCCTTTTCGATATATTTTCGGTATTCAGCCAGTGTCGTGGCACCAATAGCGTGTAGTTCACCGCGGGCCAGGGAAGGTTTCAGAATGTTGGCGGCATCCACCGAACCTTCGGCAGCGCCGGCTCCAACCAGCGTGTGGATTTCATCAATAAATAGGATGATTTCGCCTTCAGAATCCTGCACTTCATTCACAATCGCTTTAAGACGTTCTTCGAACTCCCCGCGAAATTTTGTGCCGGCCATCAGCGCGCCCATATCCAGGGCCACAATCCGTTTAGTTTTCAGACTTTCAGGCACGTCGCCGCGGTTGATGCGCAGCGCAAGTCCTTCGGCAATAGCCGTTTTACCGACGCCGGGTTCACCGATCAGTACGGGATTGTTTTTTGTTCGGCGCGAAAGAATCTGCATCACGCGACGGATTTCATGGTCGCGTCCGATAACAGGATCGAGCTTGTTCTTTTCGGCCTGCTCATTCAGATCACGTGCATATTTTTTCAGAGCATTATATCGGCTTTCGGCGTTGGGATCATCCACTTTCTGGGAGCCGCGAACATCCTCCAATACTGTAAACACATCATCTTTATTGATGCCATGCTGCTTTAAAAGTCGCCCGGCTTCGCTATTGGACTCCAGTATCCCGATAAGCACATGCTCGGAGCTGATATACTCATCACCTAAACTGTCGGCAGAGCTTTGGGCCTTATCAAAAACCTCTTTCGTATCATTTGATAAATATTGTCCTGATACGGAAGCTCCTTTTACAACCGGCAGCTTGTCGATTCGCTGCTCTAGCTCTGATCGCAGCTGGGGCACTCGCACACCCACTTTGCTTAAAATTGTGTTGACTACATTATCGGCCTCCGAAAGGAAGGCCAGCAAAAGATGGGATGGATCCACCGCCTGATGGTTATTCCCGGAAGCCAGTTCAACTGCCTTCTGTACGGCCTCCTGAGCTTTTAATGTCAATTTTTCTAAATTCATAGCAGCAAATAGTTGTTTAAGAAATCTTTTTGTTCACTTGAATAGATGCCAATATCGTACCGATTCAAATTCTATGCCTAAATTTCAGGGATGAATTATTACAAACTGACGCTTTTTACTTTAAGCTGCAAAAATGGAAGTGAGACTGCCTTATCGGGATGCGAAAAAGTCTGTTTGGCAGATTCTTGAATTTGAAACGCTCATTTTGTGTTTTAGGGATGAACAACAGTCAGGAAATGATGCCATGAAAAAGATGACAGTGTCGGGAGTAACTATTGAGCTAAAGCAAGGCGATATCGCGAATCAGCCGGATGTAGAGGCGGTAGTCAACGCGGCAAATGCCGAGCTTCGAATCGGCGGTGGTGTGGCCGGGGCGATCCATCGAGCAGCAGGTCCTAAACTTACCGAAGAGACGCGATCGATGGCACCTATCAAACCCGGTGAAGCGGTAATTTCCGGCGGACATCGGTTGCCGAATGATTATATCATCCACTGCTTGGGACCGGTATACGGACGGGATGAGCCGGCTGAAGAATTATTATCCAATTGTTATTCCAATGCCTTGGATGTAGCTGAAGATCATCAGATTGAAAGCATCGCTTTTCCCGCTATATCAACGGGAGCGTTTGGTTATCCAGTGGAGGATGCAGCGCAAGTGGCATTCGAAACGGTTAATAATAAGCTGGATGAGCTAGAATACGTTGAGCTTATTCGATTTGTGCTTTGGAGTAACGATGCTTTTAAAATTCACGAGAAATTGCTGGGAAAAGTTTTTGAGTCATGAATGAATATCGAACAGGAATGACGAATATTGAAATTCGCTGTTCGATATTCTGCGATGTAACATTCAACTACTCATATATCTCATTTAAAACGCCCGCCAATCGCACGCCGCCTTTAAGCAGTTGACGGTCAAGAAGATCCTTATTCTTGTACTGGTATTCGTAGCTCAGCTGATGGTCGGATGGCAAATCATATACCTGATCCCGGAGCTCCATAGCTTCAAAAGCCCAATCTAAAACATTCGATTTTTGCCATTGTTCAAGCTGTTTTTCGCTGGGATGATTTATCGCTGCCGAAAATTCGGTGTAGCTCAACTGTCGGTCATCAATCATCTCGCTGTCCCACACGCGATGCAGGTTCGACGGTTCTGAAAACCATTCGACTTCAGTCTGATTTCCGCCCCGATCTTCGCCCGTGCCTACATGCAACGGTTGGTGGATATCCCCAACGAGGTGGATAAGCATTTTAAGTTTTTTTGCTTCTTCTTCGGCCGTCAGGCTTCCGCTCTTAAGCTCTTTAATCAGGGTTCGAAGCGTATTAATAAGGTCTCCATTGGGATTTTTCTCGGTTTGCTCATACGTCATTCCGTCGGGGACCGTCACCCAGTGCCAGTCGTGCGTGTAGTCGTAAGCGGGATCGGATCGAATCTCATCCATCCAGGTGCTGGCGATAGCCATCGAAGTAGGGCCGAGTATGCGATCCACGGCCTCACGCGCTTCCGGCGTCAGATAATCCGCGGCAATATCACCCACAATACGATGACCGTTCTGTCCCCAAAGCGCAGACTTTTGAGTATCATTGGCGGGAATTATCAGGAGCAAAGAAATAAGGAGAATAAAAAACATAGCTGACCATTTATTTGAGAATTTCACGCGAGAAAGAATATCACTACTTTTTGGTAGAAAGGTAAATGATTTTCACACTTTTACAGATGTATGCATTGCTCGACATAGGATTCATTGTCTTCCACAGCTGCCTCATCCTTTTTAATCTTTTCGGATGGATTTGGCCGGCAACTCGTCCGTGGAATCTTGCCACTTTACTGCTCACGGCATTTTCCTGGTTTTTTATGGGGATCTGGTACGGATTCGGATATTGTTTCTGTACCGATTGGCACTGGCAGGTGCGCCGCGAACTGGGTCATACCGATATGCCGAACTCCTACATTAAATTTTTGATCGAATATTTAACGGGTTTGGATCTCAGCACAGCATTCGTCGATATGGCTACTGCTATCTTGTTTTTTGCAGCGCTGCTGATTTCGATATATGTGAACTATCGGGATTTTTCTAAAAAGCCGATGGTAAGTTAGTCGGTTTCTTTATCCGCCAGCTTTTTAAAGAGCTCTTTTTCTTCTTTTGAGAGGTTCTTCGGTACCTGAACTTTAACTCTGACAAACAGGTCACCTTTTTTGGATGGATTTCCAAACTCCGGCATGCCCATGCCGCTCAGTCGGAACAATTTACCGCCGGATGTGCCGGGGGGGATCGTAATTTTGGCTTTCCCGTTAAGCGTGTTTACGACAGTTTCACCGCCGAGTACAGCCGTATATAAATCCACGGGATGATCATAATAGATGTTGTTGCCTTTGCGCTCATAGCCTTCCGGCATGTCAACGCGCACGGTAAGATAGAGATTGCCGCGAGTTCCCCCGCGAATTTTCGAAGAGCCCTTTCCCTTCAGTTTTAACTGTTGACCATCCGCAATACCGGCAGGAATTTTTACCTTCATTTTTTCGTCGCCGACACGGAGCGTTCGAGAAGTACCGTTATAAGCTTCCTCCAGCGAAATTGTTATTTCTCCTTTAATATTCTGCCTTGAGTTATTCGGGGACTGGCGTGCAGTACTTTGATATCTTCTGCCTTGGGGGCCTTGTTGTGTTCGTGCCTGCTCGAACGGGCGTCCGCCACCGCCAAAAATAGTTTCAAAAAAGCTGGAGAAACCACCTCCTCCCATGCCGGGCCGGCCACCTTGTGCACCACCGCCAAATAGGTCATTAAGGTCGAAATTAGTTTGGTAGCTCTGTCCGCCGAATCCACGCTCGCGGCCCTGACGTGCATAGTCTGACCAGTCAAATCCATCTGCATTTCCACCCGCACGCTGATATTTTTTCCAGTCTTTGCCCACTTTGTCATAAAGGTCTCGCTTTTCGGGATCCTTCAAAACCTCATAGGCTTCTCCGACTTCCTTAAATTTTTCTTCAGCCGAAGGATCGTCGGGATTTTTATCAGGATGGAACTTGGCCGCTTTTTTACGATATGCCTTTTTTATCTCATCTTGTGATGCATTTTTGCTGACGCCCAGTATGTCGTAGTAGTTTTTGTATTCCATAAATGTATCAAGCCATTACAGCAGTTAACACTCATTTTACTTTAAAAGCAAATAAAGTGCCACAGCCAAAAAGCTAACGTTTTGTCAAAAAATTAGAGAAATTTCGTCAGCTTGTCATAAAAAAAGCCCTCCGGATACCCGGAGAGCTTTCTGTTAATGTAATAGATGTTAAATATTTACAGTTCAAATGCGATCAGCTGGCTTACATCTCCGCGCACGACCCGTAAAAGGGCAACGTCTTTTCCCTGGTCGATCAGGTCGCTCATAACTCTTTTAAAATCAGAGCTATTTGAGACAGGTTTCCGGTCAACCTCAGTGATTACAAAACCTCGTCTCAACCCTTGACGGTAAGCATTGCTACCTTGCGAAATTTCAGTGACAACAACACCGTCCTGATTTGGATCTAATTGCAGTTGTCGGGCAATTTCGGGTGTAAGATCCCGAACATTGAAACCAAGAGTATTATTCAAGTTTTCCCCTTTTTCTTCCGGCTGTTGATTCATAGCCAACTCGGAGGGTAGTTCCTCTAATGTGATAGTAAGATTTCGTTCTTCGCCGTCCCTGATAATTCCAAGCCTGATTTTATCACCCGGATTTGAGGTGGCAATGCTGGTTCTAAAGTTTGCATAACTTTGAATCTTCTTACCATTTAAAGTTCTGATGACATCTCCTTCCCGGAGCCCGCCTTTTTGGGCCGGAGTACCATCTTCCACACTATTTACGATAATTCCTTGATTGCTATTTAGCTCTAGCGCTTTGGCTAATGTGCGGTCGATGTTTTGTCCCATAATCCCCAAATAAGCTCGAACTACTTTGCCGTTTTCGATAAGCGATTTCATAACCTTTTTGGCCATATCAACCGGTACGGCAAAACCAATACCGTCACTTCCTCCAGAGCGAGAAGCTATAGCTGAGTTTATGCCGATAAGATTCCCGTCCATGTTTACGAGAGCTCCTCCGGAGTTGCCCGGGTTAATAGCTGCATCAGTTTGGATAAAATTCTCATACCCGGCACTCTCATTGAGGATTCCGATAGAACGTTCTTTAGCTGATACTATCCCCATTGAGACAGATTGGGCTAGGTTTTCCTGCAGCGGACTGCCGATAGCAAGAACCATTTCGCCTACCCGCAGGCTTTCGCTGCTTCCCAGCGCAATAACATTTTGATCATCGATGATATCGGAGTCGACCTTTAAAACCGCAATATCAGTCCTTGGATCGGTGCCGATGATCTCAGCCTTATAGGTTTGCCCGTTATAAAGCTGAATTTCAACCTCATCGGCGTTTTCTATCACGTGGTTGTTGGTGAGGATGTATCCCTGCTCTGATACAATGACACCGGAGCCCAATCCTTGTCGCTGATACTGTTCTGGTTCAGCTTGCTCACCGAAAAAACGCGAAAAGGGATGTTGTGCCTCTACCGTTTGGGTGACAGTCACCGTTACAACCGTAGATTTCGCTTTATCGGCAATATCTACAATAGCGTCGTTAAGTTCGCTAATGGTTTTAGAAGGGGCACTTGTTGATTTTTTAGATTCTTTCTTGGCTGACTTTTCAACAGTTTCGGTAGTAGAAAAATCAGGAAGTGAAACCACCGAGGCTTGATCGGTCTGGAAGTCTACGGTATAAAAACCGACCACTAATGCAGCCATAAAAGCCCAAAGTAGAAAGGTGCGAGATCTTTTCATAACAAGTATTATTTAAATCAATATTAATAAATTTGAAATTTCTGACAGTTTTTAAAACAGTCCGAAACGGCAGATTATTGTGCTGGCATAAAAAGAAACGGGAGCTGCAGCATGCAGCTCCCGCAATAATAATTCGAAGAATGGTTAGCTAATTTCTATCTGTTTTTTCACTTTATCCTCGCTCTTGTCGATAGAAATATTTAACAGCCCATTTTCATAACTTGCTTTTATGCTTTTTTCATCAACATTATCAGGCAGTTGGAAAGAGCGTTCAAACGAGCCATAACTTGTTTCTACGCGATGATACTTTTTGCCTGTTTCTTCTTTCTCGAAATTGCGTTCACCGCTGATAGAAAGGCGGTTATTTTCTAAACTGATGTTGATGTCCTCCTTATTCATACCCGGAAGTTCAGCAGAGATTAAGAACTGATCTTCAGATTCGGATATGTCGATACTTGGGATAAAGTTACCGCGTCGGTCGCTTACGGCATCATTAAAGAACTCATCCATAATATCAGAAAATCGCTTAGACATCACCGTGTCGGGTCGTGTATATCTCGTCAGAGTCATAATAAATCACCTTGCAAAAGTTTGTTTGAAGTTGTTTTTAATTGGTATCAAACTCACTTTTATGGAAGCAACACCTGTGCCAACAGTTGTTTATGGCAGCTAATCTGACATTCAGCCAATATCATTATGAGTTTTTTTCAGAAGAATCAGGAAGGCACTGAAAAAAATGTCACTGCTTAAAAGTCAATCCGACAGAGCAACTGTATTTGTGGCAGATAGGGGAATTCCATCTTGTTCTCCCCCTCGTAGCAGGGGAAGAAAATCGCTAATTTTATTTAACAAATTTTAAAGGAAGGCCAGTAAGTGACAACTAACCATAGCTTTCATTCCATTCGCGTGCTATCAGAAATGCTATTTCAAGGCTCTGTTGATAATTTAGGCGCGGGTCGCAATAGGTCTCGTAATTTT
>CAZYOD010000036.1:0-1277 GCA_964648635.1 uncultured Balneolaceae bacterium
CAAACGTTCCAATACCTGTCCGTATAAAAAGAGAGTTCGTCCCAATAAGCTTTTTTTATTGATATAAGAAACAGCGATCGATAGATGGTTTGCGGCCTCTTCCCAATTTTCCATCATCACGTGATGTTCGCCTGCTAACGCCTCAATTTCAGCTTTCCTTTCGACAGACCAATTATTGGGATACCTGTTTAGCTCAGATTCCAAAAATGAAGCTCCCTCGGTATAGGTATTTAAATCCAACTGGGTCCTGCCCTTCCAAATAATAGCCAGCTGTTCCATTTTTGGGGATGCCGAAGCGTTGCGCAGTTCTTCAAACTTTTGCAGGGCAGAGTAGAATTCCTGACGATAATAATAGGACTTCCCAATCAGCAGTAACGCATCGTCCACCCACTGAGAATCAGGAAATTTTCTGAGGATCCGAGCTCCTTTTTCAATTGCTTTTTCGAAATCGCTATTGCCTGCCTGTACCGGCGCTGAATGGATGCGAACCGGCTCATTGGGATCTAAAGTAAAAGGCTGTTCGTTTACTTTTTTTAATCCTGCCTGAAAGTTTTCCTGAGCATTATAATAGGTATTGTAGTAAGCTCTGAAATTGGTCCATGAATTTTTGAGGGTACTACCACATCCCGCTATAAATACGACACATGATAATATGATAAGCAGATTCCTCAATATAATACTTAGCCGATTGTGCTAACTTTAATCATATTTGTGCGACCTCTTTTTGCTATCGGCATGCCCGTAGCAATAATTGCGCGGTCCCCCTGATTTACCAACCCATGCTTTTTGAGATGTTCTTCCATCAGCTTGACACTCTTATCAGTATCGAAAATTTCATCAATCTTAACCGGGCGGACCCCCCACACAAGACCAAGCTGCTGACGTACTTCGTCGCTTTCGGTGAAGGCAACAATCGGCACACGCGGACGAAATTTTGCAATTCTGCGCGCAGTACTGCCCGAATGAGTTATTGTGCTAATAACCTTAGCCTCTACATTTTCTGCCAACATCACGCATGAATAAGCCAGTGATTCTATCACCTGCTTCTCTTTCCATTCCGGCTTGCGATAGGTCAAACTACTGTAAATATGCGGAGCATCACTTTCTACAGACCGACATATTTTATCCATCGTTTGCACAGCTTCGACCGGATAAGCACCGGCAGCCGTTTCACCTGACAGCATAACCGCATCCGTCCCATCGAGAACGGCATTGGCTACATCCGAGCTTTCGGCACGGGTTGGACGCGGATTTTCAATCATCGAATCGAGCATTTG
>CAZYOD010000036.1:1377-8074 GCA_964648635.1 uncultured Balneolaceae bacterium
TCTGCTGAACGTACAAAGGACATTCCCACATAGTCAACCCCTTGGGAAACGGCAAATTCCAAATCCTCAATATCTTTTTCGGTGAGCGAAGACATCGAAATATTAACATCAGGCAGATTAAGTCCTTTTCGAGATTTGAGAATACCGCCAACCACTACCTGGGCTACCAAACTGTTTGAGTTTTTCTTAATTACTTTAAGCTCGAGTAAGCCGTCGTCAATTAACACCTTGTTACCTTCAACCGCATCACCAATCAGTCCTTTATAGTCAACAGGAATAGTTTTTGATGTACCCTCTATTTCGTCAGTGGTCAGTGTTACATACGCTCCTTCCTCCACCTCCTGTCCGCCATCTTTCATTTTTCCGACTCGAATTTTCGGGCCTTGCAGATCTGCCAAAATAGGAAGGCTTATTCCGTAGCGATTTGCTACTTTTCGAACATTCTGAATTACAGCTCCGTTATCCTCATGTGTCCCATGCGAAAAATTAACCCTCGCAATGTTCATTCCATTACGCACCAGCTCATCAATTTTTTCTTCGGTGTTACTGCTGGGACCAAGTGTACAAACAATTTTCGTCCGACGTTCGCCAATACTCATCAACTTATCTGTTATCTAAAAATTTACCGTTCTAGCAGACATACGGTTTGAAAACTTAAACTTTCAAACCATTCTAATGTATGAAATAAAAACTATAATCGTTATCTATTGAAGTTTAGGCGGCAAATAACTTAAGAGAGCTTAAAAAGTACTTTCCAATTGGTATATTTATTTATATTTAACTGTCACAATACACCTTATCATTATGAAGAGTTTCGGACTTCAAGTTCATCCTTTTTATCACTTCCTGATTCTCGGTCTTATCCTGGTGGGCTGTGCAAAATCATTTAATCCGGATATCGAACGGGGATCGGATTATACCTTCCGCGACGGCTACCCCGAAGTGCGGTTTTCAGCTATTGGTCTGATCGACGACAGCGGCGAACCCAAAATAAATATTGCGGCCGATATTGTATACGGCAGCTTGATCTATACAGAAGAAGATGACCAATATGTAGCCAATGTGGCTATTGATCTTCAAATTATTGACCAGTCGAATCCCGATAATGTAATGGGATCAAAGCGGTATTCCTTTGACATAGAAAAAGAAAATCCCAACATCGTTTACAGCCAGGAGATTTTTACTTTTCAACGGGAGATTGCCGCCGATCCGGGAAACTATAAAATAAATTTTACCCTAACGGATCAGAGTTCTAAGAAAAAAATTTCCAGCATCTCGGAGACACATATTCCTGACCCCGAAAACAATGTGTCGGATCTTACAAACATCCGAATGATGGGTAAAAATATGAAAGATGATAACCCGGAATGGGCTCCCATTACTACCTATGATGTTCCCGGCCGTATTGACTCTTTAAAATTCATATTTCAAGTAACCAATAATGATTCCGAAGAACCTTTAGTAGTGGATTCCAAGCTTCTGCGTTTTGAATCGGATACATCCTATGCGCGCCCGATGCATTTTAATAATTACAGCCCGTCCAGCCTTGAATATAAAGGCGTCGATTATGGTGATGAGGAAGTAATCCAATCTACCCAACGGAAACTTATAGAAACGGGCAACGTTCTTATTGAATTTACATTTGGGCAACAGGAACGGGGCAATTATAGATTTGAAGTTACAACTAACAAGTCACCGGATGATTCTGAAGGATTTAAAGCCAGAGATTTTAGCGTAAAAAGTAAGAACTACCCTTCCATTCAATCTCCCAAAGAGCTGGCCCAGCCGTTGGTTTATTTAATGGGCGAAGGAGATCATGAAGAATTAATGGCTATAGATGATCCTGATTCTCTGAAACAAGCCGTAGATCGGTTTTGGTTGCGCCATGTCGGAAACAAAAGCAAAACCAAAAGTATAATAGAAAAATTTTATAGTCGTGTTGAAGAAGCCAATAAACAGTTCTCCAATTTTAAAGAAGGCTGGAAAACAGATCCGGGTATGCTCTATATACTGCTGGGGCCTCCCTGGTATGTAAACAAAAGGCTGGATGAGATGCACTGGTCTTATTCTTACAACCGCAGTGAACCAGACCGCAATTTTTATTTTTTCCAGCCGCGATATAAATCAGAATACTTTCCTTATGAGCATTACATATTTCGCCGCTCACAGTCGTACTTCACTATTCAATACCAACAGGTAGACCTGTGGCTTTCGGGATTGATTTTGCAGCGGAATATTTAGTTATCTCATTCTAAAATGAAAAATAATTACTCATATGTGGAAATCGTTGAGGGAGAAGGTGATTCTAGTATTTTGTTTATGTATAGGTTGTATAACTGTTATATCATGTACTTCAACCAGTAAATTTGCTACCAATAAAAATACTGATTTTCAGTATTTACCTGGTTACCCTCATGCAAGTGTTACAGCATTCGGTTATTATTCAGAAAATAAACAGCCGCAAATTTTAATAATCACTGAAGTTATTCCCTCCAGTTTTGTCTCCATACAAGAAGATTCATCAAATTCTAAAAAATATTCGTTTGAAATATTTTATAATATTGAAAACCAAAAAACTAATAATACCCTGACATACAGTGAATCTAAGTCTTTTAGAAACAGAAAGAATGGTCGGTTCAATAATCGTAAAAGGGTACAATACTCAAAAAATGTGTCCTTAAAACAACCAGGTGCTTATGATATTAGTGTAATTGTTAAGGATAATAACTCTGGAAAATCAAGTACGGAAAATACAAAGCTCCGTATCCCACCTACAAATAAAAAGCTTCAGTTTACCAATATATTACTAAAGGGCGAAGAAAATAGCTGGTCACCCATCACAACTTATAATATAAGCCAATCTTTTCAAGCTTTAAGCTTTGAATCTCAACTTGTTGGCAAAACAGCCAGTGATAGTGTTACTATTAGATCCCGCCTTATAAAGTTTGATTCTGATTTATTACCGGCTGATAAGCTAAGTGCTCCTCCTTTTGCTATCGGTAGTCTGCAACAACAAGGTATAGACTATACAGATAAAAAAGTTGTATTTAATAAACAGCGAACGATCCAACCCACTAAAACACCCTTTAAATATAAAGTGGAATCAGGACCTCTTAAGATTGGTAATTATCGATGCATTTTTGAAGTGACTTCAAAAAGCAACAAACTTATCCATTCTCAAGCTATTGATTTTGGTGTTCGAAGAGCCGGTTTTCCATATGTTACTAAACCTATCCATATGGCTAAATCCATGTACTACTTAATGGATAAGGATAGTTATAATTCTTTGCTTGAAAATAATGATCCTAAATCATTAAAACAGGCTATCGACGATTTTTGGCTAACACACATCAACGACAGCAAGCAAGCTACTCAGACTATTAAGTCATATTTTTCTCGTGTTGAGGAAGCCAATAAATATTTTACCAACTATAAAGCAGGTTGGAAAACAGATCGGGGGATGATATATATCCTATTTGGTCCCCCAATATTTACAGCTACATTTGGTCGGAAAGTTAGATGGGCTTACAGTTCAGACCAATATGACCCATCCACAACATATTGGTTTAAAGAAACCCGTCAAGAATCTCGTATTTTCCCATTTTCTCTTTATATTCTTGATCGTAGCAACGACCTGTTGCGCGAAAATGAATATCTGATTATTAAAAAATGGCTTAATGGAAATATTCCTACCTATTAAACGAATTCCAATAAATGTTTCCCGATTAATAAAGGCAAAACTTTATCTTTTCGTTACACTGCTGATAATGATAAGTGGGTGCAAGCAATCTACAAATACCTACAGTGGCAGAATTATACAAATCGATTACTCAAATATTGAGACTATTCGAGATAGTAGCTGGATAAAAGTTGATAACTGGAAATTTACTCACTTCCAATCTTTAAAGGCAGGACAGCAAAATAAGTACTCGCTTCCCACAACTAAAACTGTCTTTGATTCCACTGATCAAAAGGTATTTTCTACCGATATTAATAGTAACAGCATTGGGATGTATATTGCCCGTAATCTGGATGAGATTAACCGGAGTCACCTAAAAAACCAAAAAGATAAGTTTAGAATTATAAACCCTCCTCTCATTTCATTACGGGGAATACTAAAGCTTGCGAAAGCAGATTCCAGTGAGCTGACGGTCGAAGTTCCCAAAGGATACCCAGCTAAAATAGATATTTTAGCCCCTTGATTATTAAGCATTGAGTTATAATATCCTAAAAAAGCTAACAATTACTATGAATTAGCTATATTATATTTATACATAGCTTAATTCAACTAAGCAATATGCGCTATTTATTACGTGCAATTGCACTACTTTTAGGTGTTATCTTATGCATTTCCAATGCTAAAGCCCATCAAGTGTTTCCTTCTGATTCCTTATTCCAGATAGGGAAAGAACAATTGGATCAGGGAAATTATAAGAATGCATTAAAAATTTGGGATAAGGCATATAATTTCTACCACAAGAATGATGAATATGATTCAGATCCCAGGTTGGGAATCCTCTATATTCATACCGCTACACGACATAATTTAAAAGACCATTATAGACAAGCTTCCAAAATATATTTGTGGGGATTTTCTAAACAATGCAACCCTGCCTACGAGAATCAAATCAGTTTAGAATTAGAACGCATAAAACCCCTTCTTCACAAAAATGATTATTCCCGGTATAAAAAAAAACTTTCAAGCAATTTGCCACAGGTTTGTAAAGCCATTAATAAATTTTGGGAAAGCTTGGACCCTACAATTAATACCGCATATAACGAACGCCTGCTTGAACACTGGGAGCGAATAAATTATGCTCAAGAAAATTTTGATCAAAATTCCCATACAGTTTATGAAGCCGACGAACGTGCATTTATTTTTATAAAATTAGGAAATCCTGATTATGTCAGGAGCGGTAACTTAATATTTAATAAGTCATTAATCCGTACGTGGATAATGGATGCAATGGAATTCCAACGAGTTAGAAACGGAGGTCCAAATAACAATTTTTGGTTACAAGAAAGTAAAGTGGAAGAATTTGCTCGCAAAGCAGAGCTCCTTCATAAGTATCAGCAATATGAGATTTGGAAATACAATACTATAAATAACGGCAAAGATCTTATTTACTTATTTGGAGAAGAGGGAGATACCGGTGAATATAAAATGCTCAACTCACTTGAAGAAATGATCCCCAGCACCGCCTTCCGAAAAACGAACTCCAGATTATCACCCGGTTTTTTACTCCAGCTTATGCTTTATCACCAAACATCAATTGCCGATGAGTATTTTTCAGATGCGTTTAGTGAGTTAGAAAGTAACCTATTTATTGAAAATGGCCTTCATACATCCACAGCACTTTCGGTAAAAGTCCAGAATCAAAATAGCTTGAGTCAAATACAAGATGAAGCGCCCAATCAACAATCTGAATACTTAAATGAAAAAAATGGCATCGACTATAATATCTATCAATATCGATTGCTCAATGAAGAGCTTAAACCATATTTAGCTACTTTTATAATAAGTCATCCACATAAAGCGATAGATTTTGATCAAACAAAAGAAAATCATTTACATAGTGACAAAAATTATCAGCTAACAAATACGATAGAAGTATTGAATAATGAGTTGGAAACAGTAATACGAAAAAAGATTCCTGTACCTATTAAGGCTTCTAAACAAAAAAAAGCTAATGATATACCATTCACCTCATATTTGACAGTACCTGCAAGAGATGGATATAAGCAAAAAGTATCCGTTGCATTACATGACAATCAAAGTGATTCCATAAAAAATTCGGCTTCTATTTTCCCAGAAAGTCTGATTGCAATCACCTATTCTTCATTCCCCCAAACGAAACAGCTTAACACATCTCGGCAGAAATTGGTATTGGGAGATTTAATGATTGGCATTCCTCAGGCACATCCCCGGATAGCAGAGAAAGGTCCCACCAATTTTAAAGTAATTCATGATAATAAAATTCCCCAAGACCATAACCTTATGGTACATTTTGAAGTTTATAACCTTAACACAAATGTAGGTGGCTCCACTTTTAATCTCGAATATGAGGTAAAAGCATTAGAGAAGAATTTTTTGAAAAAAATATTTGGCAAAAAAAGTAAAGTTGGTTTAAACCTTACTTTTGAAACAGATAGATCCATTTTTCGCAAAGATTTGGAGATTGCAACATCTCCTTTCAAACCAGGAAAGTATAAATTGAATCTTCGTGTATCCCAACCTTCAAAAAAGAGCAAGGTGCATAAATCCACTATCTTTATAATTGAAGAATAAATTCACAATATAAAAAAGCCTGCACCATTTCTGATGCAGGCTTTAATAGCTTAATACGATTTAAGAGCTATTAATCTATTTAACTCTTACTGTTGCTTTTTTGCTCGGTCACCATCACCGAGGTTCTGAATATTTAGTTCTTCCAGACTGAGCGACTGAGAACCATACTCACCTGATGATTTACTTTGAGACTTAGGTGAGCTATCCTTTGTCCAACTATTAGCACCTGAAGCAGTACCAGATTCGCCAGAATAACTGGGTCCACCAAAAGTATAATAGCTTTTCTGAGTTATTTGGAGTTCTTCACCCGGAATTGGGTAATGCAATGCTGTCCCCTCTTGCAGGAGATCATGACGTCGCATGAAGAACCATTGGAGACCCATTTGATCAATAAGGTCCAGCTCCACA
>CAZYOD010000036.1:8084-12493 GCA_964648635.1 uncultured Balneolaceae bacterium
AATATTCTCGGTGTAAGGCTGCCACAAATTCGTTATCAGAAGCTGTTGCACTGATGCTATTTCCTCCTGAATAACCGTCTTCAGCCATATAACCCAACTGCACAGCTGGCATATCCGGCGTTACGTCAGTTTTGCCACTGCCGTATGGGCTATCATTCAGAATTTGAGCAGCTGTTATCTTATCACCATTCCAAAGGTTTGCTTCGGCACGGATGTAGTCAATCTCAGCTTTGACAAAAAATGTCATTGGATAACCCGCAGTGGCCCACATAGCATTACCGGTATATAGGCGAAGGTTCCAATAGTTACTAAACAAACCACGATTACGGGAAGGGTTCAGAAACCCGAAATTTTCCGTATAGTTAAAATAACCCAATCGCGGATCATCAGATTGTGCATCATCTTCAGCCAATACCGTGGGTGCATCTGGATAGACTTCCGGATAAGAAGAGTCCAGAGTATGAATTACCTTGATATCGGTGGGAAGATATCCAGCCCCATCACTGAGAACATAGGTAGACCAATCAGCCATATTGTTATAGAACTGACTGGGCACACTGGTAGCTGACCAATCGCTCATGGTAGCAGCAGCATTTGGGCCGCCGACTCCTTTGTTAGCATAGCTAAGTACGCGATCCCAATCCCATCCAGAAGCTTCACTCTGGGTGCGAGGCGTATTGGCAAGAAAGCGTGCAGCAAATGAGTTAGCTACCGTCTTGAACTCTGCCAAATTAAGGTTTGCCTGAGCATTAGCCGGCAAATAGTCCCAGGAAAAGCCACTTCCGATAGCATCAGCTATCTGGATAGCTTTGTCGATATCGCTAACTGCCGCATTTGTAACTTCAGTATACGGTACGGATTCTTGTACTTGAGAAATATCTGCATCCGCTTCTACAACATACGCCTTATCATAAATCATCCCCAAGCTACCGCGGGATATTCCCCGTAGAAAGTAGGAAGCAGCCAGTATCTTCTGGGTAACATCCGTTCCGTCATCCAGGACCACAGATTCTCCATCCATTTCGACCATCTTAATAATGGTATTCGCTGTAGAAACACCGGCGTTAAACTCGGAAAATGGCGAGTTTAAAATAACCGCATCCGCATAGGTAGTACGGTTATTCAGGCGTAATCTGGGCTCTTCGGTAAAATCCCAGAACGACAAGTAGGCATTTGTAGAGGTCATCTGATCGGCAAGACCGTTCATATGAACTCCCCACAAGTTAAGATTCTCAAAGAAAACATCAGAAGTAGAACCTTGAACAAGGCTCTCAAGATCTGCTGCCGATGCTAAAGCATCATCTCTGCCGGGATCATTAAGGTTCTCCACGGCCAAATCAGCGCAACTGTTAATGGCAAATATTATAACCAGTAACAGGCTCGTAAACTTTAAATGTTTAGATAATTTCATATAAATCACCTGTTTTTTAGCTTAACAAATTCTTGTTAGAATCGTAGCTGGATAGAACCAGTGTACGTTCGGAAATTGGGATATGCATACTCATCGAGTCGGAAGTTGGTTGCATTTGTTCGCAGCGCAACTTCAGGATCCCAACCCGTATAACCGGTCCATGTAATCAGGTTACGACCAGAAACCGACAGCTTAATTCCATCAATACTGTTCCCTAACTTTCCGAGCATGTCGCTTGAAATATTATAAGAAAGTGCCACCTCACGAAGTTTTACAAAGCTGGCATCCTCTACAAAGTAAGAACTAGCGTTTGACTGATTGTAGATTGCGGACGATCCGTCAGCATAACCAACATCAAACCCTTGTGATGCAAATTTCTGCAAATCAGCATGGCGGTCGTTAAAATAAAGTAGCTGTTTCGTATAGTTATAAACGTCGCCACCGTGCATCCAGTCTAACAATACATATAAGTTGAATCCTTTAAAGGTGAGTGTGTTAGCAAATCCAACCTGAAATTCAGGTTGTGTATCACCAATTTTGCCAATTTCAGTTTCACCGTTTTCATCAACTTTATAAGTAATCTGCTCATCGGGAGTTCCATGAGTTCCCTTAGGAACAACATAACCGTGCTGATTAATTTCATAATCAGCCATGGTTAACTGACCATCACCGTTTACATCAATACCGTTATTCACTACTTGCCCATTTACAACTGTAAGCTGGTCAAGTGAAGTCAGTGCAATGTTTCCATACATGGTTCCCATTGATTCACCTTCTTCTACACGAAATAACGGTAATGCCGCATCAAGTTCCCGGGTAAATGCCGGTCTAGGGCCTAACTCTGTAATTTCGGTCTTCGTAGTACTCCAGGTTGCATTGGTACTCCAGCTAAAATCACGGGAGTTAAATAATTGCCCAGAGAGAGCAGCCTCAAGAGTAGAACTCTCAACTTCGCCGATATTCTGGAACTGGGTGGAAAACCCTGCTATACTTGAAAGTGGCACTTCGAGGTAGTCATCTTTTGTATTTGATTGCGCATAGTTAAACTCAAAGTTGAACCGGTCAAAGAAGCTAATGTTTGTTCCCAGTTCCAACTCCGTAATAGTAGATGGTTTAATTTCAGTGTTTCCAAGCGTTGAAGGTGAAATACCCGTTGCCGAAGCACTAAAAGTCTCATACTGCGCACGGAAAGGCGGTCTGTTTCCAGAGGTACCGTAAGAGGCACGAACCTTCCACTCGTTGATATTTGGCAGGTCAAAATCTTCGGTTATTCGGTACGCTAAAGATCCACGATAATAGGTACTCCATCGGGAATCAGCACCAAACAACGAGGACCCGTCTCGTCGAACCAAACCGCTGGCAATCACTTTATCTTGATAGTCAAGATCTACGTTTAAGAAGTAATTTTCAGCGCGCACAGTTCGCTGATAAGAATCAATTTCATAAGAGTCAGAGTTAAGAGAACCAATATCTCTAATACCTTTTACAACATATCCTGTACCTTCTGCCTCAAACCACGAATAATCACGATCCTCATAGAGGTACTTGGCTGTTGCTCCCAAATTAAAGTCATTGAACTCCTTATTGTATTGAGCCCAAAGCTCTGTTACCGAGGTTGTATTGGTTAGTGACCTTCTATATTCCTGGCCTTCATTTTCTGGCCCGGGAATTGGAGTAATAAATCCTTTAGGATAAAAGGTTACGTCCTGACGGTATTCTTTATCCAGTGACTGGCGCCCGTTTAGACTCAGATCATCCGTAATATTGTATTGAAGTGTTGCTCCGGCAATAATACGATCACGAGAGAAGTTAAACTCCCGATTTTGGGCAACATACATAGGGTTTTCAAAGTTAGATCCTTGAACACCGTATCCAGTAGGACTGTTTGAGTACTTTCCCTCATCATTCTTCTCCGTCAAATCAATAAACGGCATTGCCGTAAGAACGGAATAAAAGAAGTTTGCACCCTGCCCCTGCTCGGCATATCGAGGAGCATCAACATTTATGTAGTTTGCGCTAAACTTAGCGTTAAACTTATCATTTGGCGTATAGTCAGCGTTTAACCGGAAAGAGTTTCTATCGTATGAATCAGCCGGCTCAAGCACACCACCCTGCTTCATGTTCTGATAAGATGCCTTATAGTTATACTGTTCGCCCGAATTTGCTAAAGATATGTGGTTCGAATTAAAGGGCTTTCCGGTAAACAGAGCATCTAAATTATCATACTGTACGGGGAAGTCATTATCAAAACGACGATCACTATCGTAGTTTCCGTAACTAGGCCATGTATCCACATACTTGCCATTCGATGTTAGCGTCGCATCGTTTTCAAACGGATGCTTTGTAGCTAGCGGAAATTCATTAGCAATTTCAGATACGCCATACTCAGAACGGAGGGTAATCTGAGGTTCATCCACTTTATTAGCATTACGCTTCGTGATAATCTGAATTACCCCATTACCAGCCAAGGAACCATAAATAGATGCTCCTGCAGCACCTTTTACAACCTCCATTGATTTCACATCTTCCATATTGATATCCTGAAGACTTCCATTGGTAATAACACCATCAACTATAACCAGCGGATCAGAGTCTCCGGTAATAGTAGTAGCACCGCGAAGTCGAATATCAGGTGCACTTGCAGGGTCACCAGAAGCAGACACAATTGTTACTCCGGGCATTTTACCCCGAAGAGCGTTTGCCGGGTCTGTCGCCGGAACCTGTTGGAGTGATTGTTCGTCGACTTTAGCAACTGAGAAACCTAACTTCGTGGTTTCGGTACCAGAACCAACACCAGTAACAACTACCTCTTCTAAGCCAAAGTAGTCAGGGCTAAGAGCTATATTAACTTCATTTTGCCCGCTACCAACTTCAACGGAAGTAGTATGTTCTTTATAACCTATAAAGGTTGTAACCAGCGTGTAATTACCTTCTGGCACATTACTAATTGTATATTCACCATTTGCATCTGCTGCTGTACCTCGCTGCAATTCTTGCA
>CAZYOD010000037.1:0-12305 GCA_964648635.1 uncultured Balneolaceae bacterium
ATGGTCATCCATAATCTTTGCTATTTATTTATTAAATCTATTGATAACGTAAATCCGGGCGTTGACTGCGCCATTATTGACGGTTGTATACGAGTTCTCATGCTCAGATCCTCTGACACATCAAAGGAGCGCATGTGTGCAAACACATAGGCATCAATAATATTAAGGCCATAGGCCAGGCCAATGCCGATATACACCATATCTCTTCGATTGCGATAGGTATTTCGGATAGATTTAAGTTGTTCTAAATTCGAGTTTTCCGGTATATAATCGGGAGTAGGTCCAAAGCGCATATCATCAGGCGTTTGGCCATTAAGATTGTAATAAGCGGCCCGATAATCGTGGTATCTCTTTGTCAAATCGATACTATACCACGCTAAACCCCCTAATAAGCCATACACTATTGGCACCTTCCAGATCTGCCGGTTTGTTATCTGTCCCCAACCCGGAATTATCATCGACTTATACATCACACTCTTGGGTGAGGGAAAAGAATCTGAAGAGGTAGTTTCTACCGTATCTTGCTTTTGCTTTAACCGAAAAGAAGGTTGAAGCATCACTGCAGGGGTTTTCTGCCCTACAGAATCCCTCTCATGTTTTAATTGAGCATTAAAAGATTGGCTATAGCTGCATATCGAACATCCCAGAAGGAAAACACCCAGGCTAAGAGAGATCTTCAAATAACTCCAGCAGGCGATCCAGTTCTTCATCCGAATAATACTCGATACGTATTTCGCCACCATTCTTCTTTGACTTAATGTTGACCTTTGTACTTAATTGGCTGCGCAAACGGTCGGATATTTGCTTGAGAAAAGCACTGTTTTCTTCCTGGTTGTCCTGTTTCTGAGCTTTCTTCTTCTCTTTATCTAGCGCACGGACCGCCTTTTCAGTTTTACGAACCGAATAGCCATTATCAATAATTTTATTATAAATTTTTTCCTGATCCTCTTCGCTATCCACAGAGATTAATGCACGAGCATGGCCCATCGAAATTTTCTTGTCCCGCAAACCTGCCTGTATAAAGGCCGGGAGATTAAGTAATCGCAACATATTTGTGACCGTTGAGCGATTTTTCCCCACCCGTTCGGCTACTTCTGCCTGCGTGTAATCGGCTTCTTCGATTAACCGCTGATAGCCTAAGGCCACTTCAATTGGATTCAGATCTTCGCGCTGAATATTCTCAATAAGCGCAAAAGAGATGATATCTTCATCATTTACCTCTCGGATATAGGCAGGAATTTCTTCAATACCGGCCAGTTTGGATGCCCGCAACCGACGCTCACCGCTGATAAGCTCAAAGCGTTTTTCGCCTATATATCGAACCGTTATGGGCTGAATTAATCCATGAGTTTTGATAGAGTCGGACAATTCAGCAAGGCGATCTTCATCAAATTCGCTTCGCGGCTGATGGGGATTCGGACGGATATTATCCACCGGCACCTCCAGCACAATATTAACCCGTTTCTGCGGCTCTACATAGGGTGATCCATCACCATTCTCATTACCTTCTTCCCCTTGCTCACCTTCACCTTCGTTATATTCCGGAAAGAAAGCTCCTAAACCTCGACCTAAAACTTTTTTTGATGCCATAAATTAGACCACTCCTTAATTGCGTGCAAAAACCGGGCTGTCTTTAAAGAGTTTTTTATTGCGATGGATGATTTCGCGACCCAGTGCCAAATAATTTTTAGCTCCCACGCTCGTGGAATCATAAAGCAATGCGGGTTTTCCAAAACTGGGGGCTTCGGCCAACCTAATATTTCGCTTTATAATTGTCTCGAAAACCCGATCTTCAAAATATTTCCGTACCTCTTCAGCAACCTGATCCGAAAGGCGTGTCCGCGTATCATACATCGTCAAAAGAACCCCTTCGATTTCCAGTTCGGTATTAAGATGCTGACGCACGATCTTAATTGTATTTAGCAGCTGTCCAAGACCTTCAAGGGCAAAATATTCGCACTGCACAGGGATTAAAACAGAATCGGAGGTGGTCAACGCATTAATCGTAAGCAGTCCCAGTGAGGGCGGACAGTCAATGATAATAAAATCATATTGATCCCTGAGATCGGATATCGCTTTTTCCAGAATTCGCTCTCGCTGCTCACGGTCAATCATCTCAATTTCTGCACCAACCAGGTTGATATGCGACGGAATTATTTCCAGAAAGGGCAATTCTGTTTCTCTGATGGCATCCGTTGCATCTACTCCCCCCACCATTACCTCATAAATCGAGTTTGTAACGGTCTTAGCTTCAATTCCCAAACCACTTGTGGTATTACTTTGAGGGTCAATATCAACAACCAGCGTGGTGTGTTCTATTGCTGCAAGGCTGGCAGCCAGATTTATAGCTGTAGTTGTCTTACCAACGCCTCCTTTTTGATTAGCAATGGAAATTATCTTGCCCATGAATACAATCTATAACAACTTTATCTGTGTAATGATTTGAAAATATAATGGGATGTCGTATGGTAAACAAAAATACTTGTCAACAAGTTATTAACCAACTTATCAACATTGCTATCCTAATGAATTACAACAAGTTACTACTGATTAGTTAATAATTAGCCTTAAATATTCCACATTTTTACGTGCACACTTTTTTAGGCTTATTTTTAATAAAAAAGCCGAATATCCTACAACGAATATTCGGCTTCTAAACAACTCTAACTGCTATAAAATGCTTTCAATGGCGGTATATTCCAAATTAAAAGCGTCGGCAACATCGCGATAGACGATTTCACCGTTTACGATGTTTAGACCCTTTCTCAGTTCATTATCTTCATCTAGAGCTTTTTTCCAGCCTTTATTGGCGATATCTACAGCATAAGGTAATGTGACATTTGTTAAACCAAGCGTAGATGTATATGGTACCGCCCCCGGCATATTGGACACACAATAATGCACAACATCGTCAACTTCATAAATAGGATTGTCGTGAGTGGTAGGCTTGGAAGTCTCGAAACAACCGCCCTGATCAATAGCTACATCCACCAATACAGCACCTTTCTGCATATCGGAAAGCATTTCGCGGGTTATAAGATGTGGAGCTTTAGCACCCGGTATAAGTACAGCACCGATCACCATATCGACATCAGGCAACATGCTTCGAATGTTTGCCTCAGAAGAAAACATAGTATCAATATTTTTAGGCATCACATCATCCAAATAACGAAGACGTGACATATTAATATCCATAATAGTAGTATTGGCCCCCATTCCGGCTGCTATTTTGGCTGCGTTAACACCGACTATGCCGCCACCAATAACCAGCACGTTAGCCGGTTTTACGCCCGGAATACCTCCCAAAAGAATACCGCGGCCGCCTTCGGGCTTTTCTAGGAACTTAGCTCCTTCTTGGGATGCCATTCGTCCGGCAACTTCACTCATCGGAATCAACAATGGGAGTGAACCGTCTTCTTTTTCCACGGTTTCATAAGCAATAGCCACAGCATTCGAATCGACTACAGCTTCCGTCAGCTCCTGGCTGGCAGCAAAGTGGAAATAGGTAAAGATAATCTGATCTTCTTTCATCCGATCATACTCAACATTGATCGGTTCCTTGACCTTCATAATCATTTCAGCCTGATCCCACAATTTCTCGACATCATCAATGATCTGAGCGCCGGCCTCTACATACTTTTCATCCGGAAAACCACTGCCTTTTCCCGCCCCTTTTTCAATTAATACTGTGTGGCCGTGACGCTTCATTTTGGTTACACCGCCGGGCAACAACGCCACGCGATTCTCATGTGTTTTTATCTCTTTGGGTACGCCTATAATCATGGGAAAACAAGTTTTGAGTTAATAATATGCTACGGAGTAAAATTCGTGCCAAAGGTAGGTATTTTTTTTGAAAAAATTTAGCTGCGGATAATAGGAAAAGAAGAAGCTTTTACTAATTCCAAAGGCACTTTGTTAATATAATAGCTTAGTCTTGAGATGTTTTCATATTTTCAAAAGCAACAAATTTACCCTATTCTCAGTTGTTTCATATCAGCTAAGTCAATACTTGTGTAATGATATCAAAAGAAATTCTTCAGAAGGTCCGCAAGATTGAAATTAAAACGAAAGGAAAGGTAAACAGTCTTTTTGGCGGTGAGTATCAGTCAGCTTTTAAAGGGCGCGGAATGGAGTTTTCCGAAGTTCGTGAGTACACTTATGGTGATGATATTCGACAAATAGACTGGAATGTTACTGCTCGAACCGGTGATCCTTTTATAAAACAGTTCGAAGAAGAGCGAGAACAAACCCTGATGCTCTGTGTGGATATTTCTCCCAGCGGCGTATTCGGCAGCAAAGATCAAAGCAAAATGGAACTTTCGATCGAAATTTGCGCCGTGTTGGCATTTAGCGCTATCAAGAATGGGGACAAGGTGGGACTTGTGCTTTTCACTGATGAGATTGAAAAAGTCATCCCTCCCAAAAAGGGTCGGATTCACGTATTAAGATTAATCCGCGAATTACTGACTACCGAGCCCAAGGGAACGGGCACTGACATCAGCGAGGCTTTATCGTATGTAAACAGACTGCTTAACCGACGTGCCATTGTGATTTTAGCCAGTGATTTCCAAGATGAAAGCTACAATCGGCAAATGAAGATCACTAATCGGAAGCATGATTTAGTAAATATTTTCATAAACGATAAATTGGAGGATGAACTGCCGAACTTAGGATTGATTCCATTAAGAGATGCTGAAACGGGAGAAGAAGTTCTTGTAGATACGTCCAGTAAAAAAGTACGGCAGGAATATCAGAAGAAGCGTGAGCTGGCGAAGAAAAAACTGAGGGATCATTTTCTTCGCATGAAAATTGATATGGTAGAAGTTGAAACCAATGCCTCATACATTCGTCCGCTGATGACTTTCTTCCAGCGCCGAATGCACCGCTATTAACTATTTTGCCTGCGTAATCGTAGGAATTGAGTTTGGTAGGGATTTCTTCTCTTCCAGTTTTTGATCAAGCTCATCTCTTACATTCTCAAAAGCATCCATTAGGCTGTCGGGCACAGCATCCGAAGAAGGGAGCTCTACGGTCAGCGGATTCACCGGCTTGTCGTTATGATATAATCGATAGTCCAGATGAGGACCTGTTGAGCGACCTGTACTGCCTACATAACCGATAATCTGCCCCTGTTTAACTTTAGCACCTCTATAAATACCGTCTGCAAATCCCTGAAGATGAAGATAAGCTGTTCGGTAACTGGAGTTATGAGTGATTTTTACAATATTGCCGTTTGCTCCACGATGTTGGGCTTCGGTTACGGTTCCGTCACCCACGGAAAGGATCGGCGTTCCGGTAGGAGCTGCATAATCGACTCCATAGTGTGGCATGTTTCTTTTAAGGATGGGATGATACCTGCTGTGCGAAAAGTGAGAACTTACCCGCTGGTTGAATTTGAACGGTGCTTTTAATAATGCTTTCTGAACACTTTCGCCTGTTTCGGTATAATAACCAGTGTTAAATTTATAAGCGCGGTAGCTTTCGCCGCGGTGGGTAAACTCAGCAGCCAAAATTTCGCCTATCCCATAGTAATCTTCATCAACAAACTGCTTATTATAAAGAACGTTAAATGAGTCGCCATCCCGCAAACCAAAAAAGTTTATTTGCCACGCAAAAATTTCGGCCATTTTATAAGCCAACAGACGACTAATCCCCTCTTCGGTAACGGTTTGATACAACGAACTTTCAATCGTACCCGACGTGGCTGTCATTTCATTAATCAGTGGTCGGGCAGCTTTAGAAATTTCCAAAGAATCGTTTTCCCAGTTAAAAATCACAAATTCAATTGGATTGTTCTGCCAAACCATTCGTTCTATTCCACCCACTGTGTCAGATGAAGCATAAGTTCGATATTTTTGGCCGGGTTTTACATTCCCCAAGTCAACAAAATGTTCTACACGCCGGGTAATGGAATAAATTTCCTGCGGATTAAAATCAAACTTGTCTAATATAACATAGAAGCTTTCGTTACGTTTTACCTGATGATCACTTACTTCTAAGCTATCAATTTTTAACCCGTAAGAATCGTGAGTATGAGAAATAGTACTGTCTCCTGATGTTGTTTCAGGCTCTTCGGCTATTTCATTTGCTTCAATTTTTGGATGGCATCCCCAACAAACGAGGCCGAAAAGCACCGCTAAAAATACGCTCTTTTGCATTATTCTATCTTCATTAAAAATAGTTACTTATAACATACTATTTTTCTAACCTTATTGCACAGAGAAATTTACGAGATCTTCATTTTTTTACATTCTTACTATTTTTTCTAATGGTCTGATTTTTTCTATTTTGGAGCCGGCCGTTTTGGCTAATACTATATTCGTTGATCTGAAAATTAACAATAGTCTGAATAGATTAGTGAGCAAAAAGAAATTTCAAACGCTACACCTTCTGCTGTGGCTGATTTTCATCCCCATTTTTGGTCAAGCGCAAAGCGTTAATGAATTTATCAACGTTGATTCACTGAGTGTAGGTGACACCTTTAATCTTTCCGTTACGGTAGGTCAAGATCAGGAATATGATAAGATTCAGTTTCCCGACAGTACTGACTTCGGATCAACTTTCGAAATTCGTTCTAAGAAGCAGTTTAAAGCCTCTGCCTATAAAGACAGTGTAGTTTACAAGCTCCAGTTTTTTGGTACGGGAGATACCACGCTGCCCCAGCTTCCGGTTTTGCTTATACAAAAGCAGGATACTACCACGCTATATACTAACCCTGTGCCTATTAAATTCCACAGCGTGCTAGCCGAAAGCGATGATTCTTTTCGCCCCCTGAAACCTATTTTCGAATTTGCCAGAGCATGGTGGCCTTATCTCTTAGTTTTACTGATTTTAGCTGTAGCAGGATATTACCTGTATCAATATTACCTGAAAAAACAGCAGGAAGAAAAACCCAAACCACGGGCAACATTTACTCCCACACCCTTTGTTAACCCCCTAAAAGAATTTCAGAAATCAATTAAGCAACTTGAAAAAGTAGAACTTAACAATCGGGAAGATTTTAAGGCCTTTTACATTGATTTAGGTGATGCCATCCGGCAGTATTATGAGTCGCTCTACAACCTGCCGGCTTTGGAGTCGACCAGCAGCGAACTATTGACAATGCTCAAAAACGGATCCATCGATGAAAACTTGGTAGCTGATACCCGGGCCGTTCTACAGGAGGCAGATATGGTAAAATTTGCCAAGTTCTCTCCCACTCCCACACAGGCAGAACGCGCACTGAAAAAAGCCTATAATTTCCTGGAACGTGCACGCCAAATTGATGGACCGCGTATCGAACACCTCAGGAGAAAACATCAATCTAAAATGGAAGCAGAACAACGGCGTTTTTATGAGCAGCAAGAAAATACAGAAGAGGTAAGCGCATGACTTGGGCAGATCCGCAGTGGCTGTGGTTATTACTTCTGTTAATTCCCGTTATCGGGTACCAGGTATGGAAATACTGGACCCACAATAATCCCAGTCTTACTTTTTCGGACACCTCAGGGCTTAAAAATATAGCGGGCAACTGGCGATCGTATGGCGTATGGCTGGCACCCGTTTTTCAAATGCTGGCTTTTGCACTCATTGTTATCGCTATGGCGCGCCCACAGTACCAAAATACCACTGTCGAACGCAATGCGGAAGGTATCGACATTGTGTTTACGCTAGATATTTCGACCTCAATGAAAGCTGAGGATCTCAAGCCCAATCGCCTGGAGGCTGCCAAAAATGTGGCAGAAAACTTTATTGACAAGCGGGTTTCAGACCGAATTGGACTGGTGCTCTTTGCTCGGAAAAGTTTTACTATGGTACCACCGACTCTGGACTACGACTTGCTGAAACGGTTATTAGCTGATGTAGAGATGGGAGTTGTTGAAGATGGCACTGCAATCGGTATGGGTATATCTACAGCTGTAAATCGGCTAAAAGAAAGCAACGCCGAAAGCAAAGTTATTATCCTCTTAACCGACGGACAAAATAACTCGGGCGAAATTGATCCCGTAACTGCTGCCGACCTTGCGGTCTCTTACGACATTAAAATTTATACCATTGGAGCAGGATCCCGCGGCACCGCCCCTTATCCTATTAAGGACCCCATTTTTGGTGACCGTTATCAAAATGTTGATGTAAATATTGATGAAGAAATGCTTACCCAAATAGCAGACATGACCGACGGCGCATACTTCCGAGCTACTGATACCGAAAAGCTGAGCGAAATTTATGCTCAAATTGATGATCTGGAAAAAACAGAAATTGAAGAAATAATTTATACTGATTATCAGGATCTGTATCCGCGCTTTCTTCTACCGGGAATATTACTGCTGGTACTAAGCATTGTTTCTGATCGTTTTCTGTTTCGAAAAGTTACAGAGTAATGCCCTCCAAGGGAACTTTCTGCAGTCTTTCTATTTAATTCGTTCCCAAAAGAACTGAATTAATTCTTATTTTTGTTGTCCATTTTCGAAGCAGCGAAATATTTTCAAATCTGATTTTTTTCATGGCGTTACAGTCGGTTCTAAAAACCTTTTCAGCCCAAATTCCCTGGCGCGATCTTCATTCCAATATCGAGGATCGTAAAACTATATTGCTCGACCATTTTGTGGGATCCACCCCCGCCCTACTCATAGCTAAGCTCGCGCAAAAGTATAACAAACTGGTAGTGGTTTATCCTGATTCGGAAGCTGCTCAATTTATGCAGGGGGATCTTGAAGCACTGGATGTTAAACAAGCCGATCTTTTTCCCGCTACAGGACACAAGCCATACGATGACCAACAAATAACTGATAGCTCTCTTGTGGTTCAACGGTCTGAAGTGCTGGAAAAAATTAGTACCAACCCGCGCTCTGTATTGGTAACATCGGCCTCAGCCATTTTTGAAAAGATTGTAGCGCCTGAAGTCTTTACCAAAGCTTCTCTTACCATTTCCAATGGTGACACTGTTGAGATGGATAAATTAAAAGAGGAACTTGTTGACCAAGAATACGAACCGGTAAAGTTTGTTAATCAACCGGGAGAATTTGCCCATCGCGGTGGTATTTTGGACGTTTATCCCTACTCGGGAGAATATCCTATCCGGCTGGAATTTTTTGGTGATGAAGTTGATTCCATCCGCGAATTTGATCCCGATTCACAGCGCTCGGTTTCATTTATGAATACGGCTCGTTTTGTGCCCGATGCGTCCAGCTTAAGCGAAGGCGAAAAGCAGGATCTACTCTCCTATTTTGATAAGGATACCGTCTTCGTGCTAATCAACCGGTCGCTTATTAAAGCTGAAATCGAGGATCGATTTCAAAAAGCGACTGATGAATTTAATGAGCTCGATTCAAAGAAAGATAAACTTGAGCCCGAGGCCCTTTATTTAAACCCCGAAAATCTAGACCAATCGCTCCGAGATCATCCGTTAGTACATTTAGGTGGCTTTTCGGAGAACAAAGACGCAGACTGGACTTACCGTCTTGATGCAAGCCCACAGCCGGATTTCAACGGGAGCATAAAATTGCTTCGTGAGAATATTGAGAAGCTGAGTAAACAAAGTTATGACACTTACATTTTGTGTGATAATGAGGGCCAGCGCGATCGGTTTGAAGAACTACTGGACGAACCGTCCCCAAGCCTGCGCTACCATCTTTCGGTTGAAACTATCCACCAGGGATTTACCCTGAACGAACAGGGACTGGCCGTTTATACCGATCACCAGATTTTCAATCGCTACCACCGGCCGAAAACCCCTCGACGCCGCCACACGAGCAACATTTCAATTAAAGAACTACGCGATCTCAATGTCGGCGATTATGTAGTCCATGTGGATTACGGCATCGGAAAGTTTGCGGGCTTCAAAAAAATTGAAGTTCGGGGCGTGGAGCAAGAATCAGTTGTTCTCCGATATAAAGAAAACTCGGTACTCTATGTCAATGTCACCAGCCTGCACAAGATCCAAAAATACTCCGGCAAGGAAGGCACACGGCCACGGATTGATAAGCTGGGCTCGGGTCGCTGGGCGCGCAAAAAAGCACAGACCAAAGAAAAGGTTAAGGATATTGCGCGTGATCTAATCAAGCTGTATGCCAAGCGAAAATCTAAGGAGGCCTTTGACTTCTCTCCGGATAACTCCTGGCAAACCGAAATGGAAGCCCGGTTTGAATTTGAAGAAACACCCGACCAGCGAGATGCCATCGAAGCTGTTAAATCTGACATGGAAGCCGATACCCCCATGGATCGCCTTATTTGCGGCGATGTTGGATTCGGCAAAACCGAGGTGGCCGTTCGCGCGGCTTTTAAGGCAGTTATGGATCATAAGCAGGTAGCGGTATTGGTTCCAACTACCATTCTGGCTGATCAACATTACAAAACGTTTGCGCGGCGAATGAAAGATTTTCCCGTGACGGTAGATGTAATTTCAAGGTTCCGAACGCGCAAGGAGCAAAAAGAAACGCTCAAAAAACTAAAAGAAGGCAAAATTGACATTCTCGTGGGCACACATCGACTGACTTCCAAAGATGTAAAGTTCGATGACCTGGGACTGCTCGTCGTGGATGAGGAGCAACGGTTCGGTGTTAAAGCCAAAGAGAAGCTCAAAGAGTATCGTGCTACTGTTGATGTACTGACGCTTACGGCGACGCCTATTCCGCGTACGCTTCAGTTCTCACTGATGGGGGCTCGTGATCTCAGTATTATTAACACGCCGCCGCCAAACCGTCAGCCGGTAGAAACGGAAATCCACAGTTTTGACAAGGAACTGATTCGGGATGCTATTACACAGGAAATTTCCCGCGGGGGGCAGGTTTTCTTCATCCACAACCGGGTGAAAAACATCGAAGCGATGTCGAATATGGTTCGAGACCTACTACCCAATGTTCGGGTGCGTTTCGCGCATGGACAGATGAGTTCTAAAAAGCTCGAGAAAATTATTGAAGACTTTTATGACCACAAATTTGATGTCTTGCTTTCTACCAACATCGTTGAAAACGGGATCGATATTTCCAACGCCAACACTATGATCATTAATCGTGCGGATCGATTCGGGCTGGCCGAACTGCATCAGTTAAGGGGGCGCGTGGGGCGATCTCACCGAAAAGCGTTTTGTTACCTGATTACCAAGGATATTAAATCACTGACTGATGAAGCGCGAAAACGATTGTTGGCACTTGAGGAATTTTCGGATTTGGGCTCCGGATTCAATATCGCCATGCGGGATCTCGACATTCGAGGAGCAGGCGATATTCTCGGTGCGGAACAAAGCGGGTTTATTAATGACTTAGGCTTCGATCTGTATCAGAAAATTCTGAATGATGCCGTCAAAGAACTTAAAGAACAAGAGTTCAGCGATGTATTTGATGACGTTGAAATGGAAATCGATCTGCCGGAAACACAGGTTGAATTTGACCTCCCTGCCCTGCTGGAAAGTAATTACGTCTCGGATAGTGTAGAGCGGCTGAATTTGTATCGGAAATTGTCCGGAGCTGAAAAGCTGGAACAAATCAGAGATTGGAAAGAGGAAGTCAAAGACCGGTTTGGGCCGATTCCTGACGCCACTCAGAATCTTATTACGGCATCGGTGATCAAGTTATACGCCTCGCGATTATTTATTACCAAAGCCCGCATCCGGTCCGAACGTATGTGGCTTGAATGTCCCAAGCATGATTCAGAACTTGGAGAAGAATTTTATGGCGATCGGTTCCAGCAAGTTCTTAAAACGCTGCAAAAAGAAGCCGAAGGACGATTCCAGATTATCCAAAAAGATGACAAAGTACGGTTTGTGATTAGCGATATACCCGACCTGCAGGCTGCGGCCGAGTTTCTAAAAGCGGTCTCATCTGCCTACATCAAAAAAGAGGTTAGTTTTGCTTGATCAATATGTTGCAATGCTAAAAAGCGGAGAAGTCGTAGCCTTCCCCACGGAAACAGTTTATGGTTTGGGTGCCGATGCTCAAAATCCCGATGCAGTAAAAAAAGTCTTTGCAATAAAAGGTCGTCCTGCCGATAACCCACTCATTGTCCACATTTCTGATGTAAAACAAGTGAAAATTTTTGCATCAGAAATTACCGATGATGCTCAAAAACTTATGAAGACCTTTTGGCCGGGGCCGCTTACCCTAATCTTTAAAAAGAATCCGGAAGTGTTAGATATTATCACGGCAGGATTGGATACCGTTGCTCTTCGCTGGCCGCAGCATCCGCTTTCTCAGCAACTAATTGCGCAGTCAGGGCCATTAGTAGCGCCGAGCGCCAATACATCGGGAAGACCCAGTCCCACCAAACCGGAGCATGTGCTTGAAGATTTTGGAGATGACTTTCCCGTCATAAAAGCCGGGGAAACCAAT
>CAZYOD010000038.1:0-4535 GCA_964648635.1 uncultured Balneolaceae bacterium
TACAGCCAACCGAAATTATACCATTTGTTATGGCACCGATCGTCGGCATTGTTGAAGACAATAAAAAAATAAGGGATCTGATTCAACGCTATCTGGATATGCAGGATGAGCTTTCCTGTCCCGTAGCGGTAGATTCCGTTGAAGAAATGATTGACTATTTGGATGAACATCCCCACCCCGATGTAATTTTGATGGATATCCAGCTGCCGGGCATGTCGGGCATTAAGGGGATTAGTCTTATTAAAGACAAGTATTCCGAAATCGATATTATTATGCTCACGGTTTATCACGATTCCCATAAAATATTTAACGCCCTGCGTGCCGGGGCATCGGGCTATCTTTTGAAACACACGTCACTTCCGGAAATCAAAGAGTCTATTCTTAAGCTTGTTGACGGCGGCGCACCGATGTCTCCCCAAATTGCGCGAAAAGTGATAAACCACTTCCAGGAAAATGCACCAAAAAAGAACTCCCAATCCGACCTAACGCCCCGTGAACACGATATCGTTAATGGACTTGTGGACGGATTGAGTTATAAAATGATTGCCGACCGGTATGATATTTCAATTGATACAGTCCGCGCTCACATCCGAAATATTTATAAGAAGTTGCACGTTAACTCTAAAGCGGAAGTTATTGCAAAATCCCTAAAAGGAGAGATTTAGTAGCCGTCGCATGAATATGTGATTGAAGCCTCAGGTTCTATCTGTTAAAATAGCTTAGAGCTTGAATAAAAGTGAAGTTCCTAAACGTCGGAGTTAGCCATGAAAATTTTTAAGACACTACTGGTCACATTGGTAGCCTTTCTTCTCAGCGGTTGTTATACGCAATTGCAGTATTCTCAGACAATGAAAAAGATAACCGATGAGAAGAAGGGAGAAGAATCAAAAGTGTATTCCTGGAACGGAGATGAACAAACCGAAGCTGCCCAAACAAGGGGTGATGAGGATTATTCCGAATACACTGAAGAAGACTATATTCCGATATCCTATAAGGACTATAATTATGAAAGGCGTTATGAAGAATGCGGTTGCAATCCCTATAACGTTTATAACTTTTATGGCAGTGACTGGTATGGGTATGATGACTATTACTCGTATTACAGACCTTGGGGAATGAGTCCGTTCCATTATCAACGATGGTATCATCCGTACTATCGCGGATTCCACCATCCTCGGTTCGCGTTTTCTTTTTCTTTCGGATGGGGAAGCCCGTTTTACTATCACCGGTTCTACGATCCATTTTATGACCCATTTTTCGATTACTATCATTACCGATATGGATTTTATCGACCTTATGCTTCGACCTTTTATTTTTACGGCAAGTCAGGATATGGCCAGGGGATTTATGATTCCGATGACCAAAAACGTAAACAAAATGTTCGATATGGACCGCGGAGTATTGGAACCGATCGTGTAAACAGCAGTGGAAATCGATCTCGTGATACTGTAAACGGTCGACGAGATGCTACAGTTACTAAAAGTCCGACGGTTCGTACGCGTTCTTCGGTAGGAACAACCCGAACTCGAAGTTCTTCGGATCGCAATACAGTTAACAGAACACGCAGCGAAAATAATAGAAGCGATGGAAACAGTCGATCGCGATCAAGAGATAATGAGCAAAGCAATAATAACAATCGTTCTTCTATTGACCGAACTCACGATGGGCAGACTTCTGCAGTTAAGAGCGATGACCGGACAAGAACCGTTCGTTCTCGAACAATAATCAGACGTAATTCTGTAAGCAATATGCCTAGAGTTCGTAACAATTTACGAAATGTTGAACCTCCTAAATCAAGAGTAGAAAAATCAGATAGGAATCGTCGCACCTTCTTTAACCGGATGAAAGGTTTTTTCCAGGATAACACCAGCCGTATTATTAATAATAACGGCTCAAATAGAACAATTCGGTCTAGGTCTTCATCAAACACAAACCGATCTGCGGTGAAGCGAAGCAATAACAGCAGCAGTCGATCATCTGTGACTCGAAGCCGGTCATCATCAAACAATGATACTCGGTCGCGGGGTAATAGCTCGTCTTCGCGCAGTCGCAGTAATGACAGCGGCGGGTCAGACCGCAGTCGGGATCGGTAATAAGAGCATATCTGCAGACAAAGTTAACTCAAGGTACTTGAAGTATGTCAAAAAAATGGATGCTATCGCTACTTGTTTTTACTTTTATTTCAACTTCTTCGCTAGCCCAAAGTGCGGATGATGTGCTGAGAAACAGTCTCGAATATCCATCTTATGATCCGGTAAGTTTAGTGGTACCTGCGGTTAGTCAGCCGACAGGTTTTGGAGCATATCAGGAGAACCCTGCCTCTATGGCGCTTTTCGAAGAAAGTTTTTTCTCTATAGGATTAAGCAGTCGTTTTCTCGATGAGACCGGCACCTATTTAGGAAACAGCTCGAACTCTTCTGACAATCAAACCGGCATTGGAGATCTTGGTTTTATCTATAAAGTACCCACAACACAGGGCAGCCTGGTGGTGGGGGGAGGTTATAGCCAAACGACGGACTTTAACCGTGCACTTTCAGCCGGAGGACGTAATGAGGAGACGACAATCACCGATTTCTATAATACCACCGCTGATGACAGCCTGTTTTTTGCGGCTTTTGATGTCTATGCCATAGATTTTGCGACTAACGACAGTTCCTATTCCGATACGAAATCTATTTTTCGCTTTTTCGATGACGATTTTTATCCCGGTATAAATCAGGATGTTGAGCTGACGGAAAGAGGAAAAATGGGAGAATACTCCATTTTTATGGCAACAGAATTGCTGAGGAATTTTACGGTAGGTGCTTCGATCGGATATCTTAATGGTTCGTATTCGTACCGTCGGGAATTTTTGGAATCGGATCGACAAAACGATTACGACGCGGCTTTTATAGACTCTGACGGAGATGGAAATTTTGATACTGATATTGACAATATTCTAAGTGTCGATCGGATTGATGCAGATATCCAAGCCTTTAGCGCCCGATTAGGACTTATTTTTGAGGCTAACGAATATATAAGCTTAGCGGCCAGTTACGAATTCCCCAGCAGGCTGTATATTGATGAAACCTTCAATACCGAAATTACAACCACTTTTGATAATAGTGTGCAGTTTTCTGATGAGGCACCGGGACGTTTTTCTTATAACATTACACGTCCCCAGCGGCTTAAAGTTGGTGCTACACTGCAAGGATTCGAAGGTGTATCCATTTCGGTATCTGCGGAGGGAATAAAGTACACCGACGCAGAGATAGATTTTGATGAATTGAGCCTCAATCCGTTAGAAAACAGCATAAATTCTACCGTTCGATCAAGTTTTAATGATGTGATAAACCTACGCAGCGGTCTGGAATTTGATGTGAATGAAGACTTTACTCCGAGAGTGGGATACGCATATTTTCCTAATCCGCAGGACGGTTTCGGCAGTGCACGACAATTTATCAACGGCGGATTTAGCGCTGTACTCACCAGAGGACTGATATTTGACTTGGGATTACAGTACAGCTTTTGGGATGATCAAAACGCGCTGTATTCTACACCCGATGCAACCGAAGTGGTGCAAGAAGAAGTCACCAGATTAAACGTGATGGCCGGACTGCGGATGACCTTATAGGGGTTGCAACGCAGAGCATTGCAACGCTCGTAGTTTTAACTTTATCAATTCAGTGCTTGGACGGGGTAAATTTTGCCAGTGGATTCTGACTTTGTCACATCAAACTTTGCCCAAACGGGATAATGATCGGAAGTCGTTTCTTCGTAATCAGTGATAAAATCGTCATCAAACTGAAAAACCGTCGGGCTTTTATCAACATAGATTGAATAGAGCTCATTGCTCATTGTGATGTGATCAATCATTTCAGGATAACTGACCGTTGAGAATTTTCCGTCATCCGAAAGCGCCTTTGTAACCACTTGAAAATGGTTGCTGTTATCCACAAATGGGAGATAGGGAGTAGCTGCGGGTTCTCCATTTTGCTCATAAATAGATTCATCTACGTCATCGTTATAATCCCCCAGAATAATGATGTTGGCATCAGGCTTTTGGGCTGCCAGATAATCGTATAAATCCTGGGCGGCATTTTGTCTCCGCTCATACGATTCCTGATCATCAAAAGCCTTGGCGTGGATCACAACTGCATAGAAGTCGTGATTAGTATCTTCAAAAGTGTAGGTGAATTCAAAATATAGCGGGAGTCGATTGGCCCAATGATGGTCACTTTGTCCCTCGGTAATAGCGCCTGAAGAAACAGAATCGATACTGTTAGTATTGAAGATAAAGGCAGTTTTTTGGACCCATCCGATATGATCAGCCACAAAGCCGCGATAGCCCTGCATATTTTCCGTAATATCGCTAAGCGCTTGTTGATTGTATACTTCCTGAAAGGCGTAAAGATCAGCTTTTAGTGAGTCGGTAACTTTAATAATATTTTTTGTTTGTTGATGTTCATCGGCAGGCCCGTTACCGCTTCCGCTTCCATAAGTACCGTCCCCGTACCATTCAAGATTCCATGTAACTGCCTCAAGCGTAGCATCGG
>CAZYOD010000038.1:4635-12294 GCA_964648635.1 uncultured Balneolaceae bacterium
GTACCGTCCCCGTACCATTCAAGATTCCATGTAACTGCCTCAAGCGTAGCATCGGCGGGCACGGCGTCGGAATCCGAAATTTTTTCCTGTTCCGGTTCTTCTCCAGCTTCTTGCTCCGGCTGGTAGGGTGTCCCGCAGGATATGAAAAGGGAAAGAAATAGTACGAACAGGGTTGAAAGCCTCAAGAAAAAATTCACTTATTGGATTACTTTCTTGGGATTTATGCTTAAAACCGGGCTTTTAACATTTCGTACAACGTTGGCTGTGGTACTGCCCATCATCAAATAATCGATGCCGGTGCGTCCAACAGTGGACATCACAATAAGGTCGTGTGGATCATCGATGTTGTAGTTTAAAATAGCCTCGTGAGGGGTGTCTGAAGATACAATCAACTTTGTTTTAAGCAGGTCACCCATTTCATGCAACTCTTCTTTTGCCAAAACATTCAGCCGCTGCTCGCGAAGCTGATGCTTAGAGTCATCGGGTTCGTCTTCATGTTGAGGATCATAAGCCAGAATATTTACGAGTTCCAGCTCTGCGCCGGCTTTTTTTGCAATTTCTTTGGCAATCGAAAAGGCACGTTTGGAGTGGTCCGAGAAGTCGGTCGTTACCATAATGCGCTTGAGATCCGTAAGTTCACGTTGCTCATTAACTACCAGAACAGGTACATATGACATTCTCAGCACTTTTTCAGAAACGGATCCCAGGAAAAAACGGGAAAAGCCCGTCCGTCCGTGTGTTGTCATAACGATGATATCGAAATCTCTGCCTTCTTCTACGATTGATTGTGCCGGATTTCCGATAGAGATTATGGGCTCCGCTACAAGCGAAGGATCTACTTCCTTTTTAGCCAGTTCATAAAGTCGATCGTGCAGCGCTACCTCGATTTCATCATAATCATCGATAGCGGTTGTACCCATTCCAAACATATAAGGTCCGCCATCGACTTCGTTAAGCGGCAGGTACGAATGGAAGGGAGTGATGGTACCGTTAAACAGCTTTGCCAGTTTCTCGGCCGAGTGTAGTCCCTTGGATCCAAGGTCAGAAAAATCGAGGGGAACAAGAATTTTTATATTTTCCATGATGATAGATTTTATTAAGGCTTAGTATTAAAATACTGAAATCCTGTTTATCTCAGAACCAACCTTTTCGCTTGAAATAAAAAATCATTACTACGGCAATGGCAGCCATCACGGCCAAAGAAGCCGGATATCCCCAGTACCAACCTAACTCCGGCATGTTAAAGGGGCTGGTTTCAGGATCGAAATTCATACCATAAATCCCCGCGATAAAAGTAAGCGGAATAAAAATTGTAGCGATAATCGTAAGCACTTTCATCACTTCATTCATCCTGTTGCTTACGTGCGACATATACATATCGTGGAGACCCAGAATCATATCGCGATAATTTTCAATATTATCAATCACCTGAATCATGTGGTCATAGACATCACGCAGGTAAATTTTTGTTTCCTCCGCGATAAATTTTGACTCATCTCTAATGGCCGTATTAATGGCGTCCCGAAGCGGCCAAACGGATTTTCGAAAGTAAATAATTTCCCGACGTATTTTATGGATGTTTTTCAGTAAGTGGTCTTCAGGATTATCCAGCAGTTCATCCTCCAGCTTCTCAATATCATCGGCAATATGCTCTATGATCGCATAATAGTAATCGACGACGGCATCAATCAGCGTATAAGTAAGATAGTCAGTTTTGTTTTTGCGGATGCGTGAGCCTTCAACAGAGAGGCGGTCCAAGATGGGCTTAAAGTAGTCGGTCTCGGTCTCCTGAAAAGACATCACATAGTTTCTGCCTAATACAATACTGATCTGTTCGGCTTTTAGAGTCTGTTCTTCTTCGGAATAGGTGAGCATCCGGAGCACAAAAAATATGCAGTTATCATAGGTTTCGACCTTGGGACGCTGTGCCGTGTGTACAATATCTTCCTGTATAAGGGGATGGAGGTTAAAGTAATTCCAGATCGATTTCAGTTTTTCAATATCATGCAATCCGCGCACTTTAATCCAGGTTTTTGAAGGATCATCGAGATAGGGCTGCACCTTCTGAATTTTATCAATCGGAATTTCCTGCAGGTGTTCTTCATCATAGTCATGAACGGTAATCTTAATCTCGTCCATATGCCGTTCGCCGATGTGCTCCACCGTTCCGGGAGCGGCGCCGGGTTTTTTACTCTGAAAGGATTTGCGCAGCCTGATGCTGGGAAGCATTTGTTGAAATCGCTTTCTCGAAACCATAGTGTGTATTTAAGTATTTGGCACTTATACAAATATGGCTAAGCTTGATCCCTAAAACAAGCTTGGATTATTTAAAGTTTAAATTGCTAATTGTGGTACTGGGATTCCTCTCTGCGTTTTAGAATCCAGTGGATTATAGGCGGCGCGAAAAAAATAGCAATGATCAGATTTCCGGTATAAACATAGATGAGCACAGCCAGCAGTATGCAGACCAACAAGACGATGAAGGAAATCCAGTATGTGCGCTGTTTTATATTCATGCTAGGTGGCTTCGGCCCGTAACACCTCTAACGGTGTCTTTTTATATACGCTGCGACTATTAAACATGCCAATCAGGATGGTGAGACCTGTGACAATTGCCGTACCAATCACAATGACCCAAATATTGGGCGTAAAGATGATGTCAAAATAAAAGTAGCCAAGCAGCCAGGTTGCGACTACCGATAAAAGGAGTCCCGTCAGGGCAGAGAGAATACCCAGAAATAGGTATTCTACTGATAGTATTTTAATGATCTGTTTTTTGCTGGCCCCAAGAGTGCGTAGCAGGACACTTTCTTTGATGCGTTGAAAACGGCTGGTAGCAACGGAGCTGGCCAGTACTATCAGTCCGGTAATTATGCTGAAAAGCGCCATAAACTGTACGGCAAATGATATTTTGTCGATAAACTGATTAATGGTTTCCAGGATACGGCTGACATCAATGGCAGAAACGTTTGGAAACTCTTGTACAACTGATTGTTGGACGGCCGCAGAAGTTTCTTCGCCGGGTGTTCGGGTGACTGTGACGTAAATTTGCGGAGCCGGTTCGAGCACACCCGCAGGAAAAAGCATGAAAAAATTGGGTTGCACGCGCTGAAAATCCACTTCGCGGATGCTTGCTACATACGCTTCTACTGGCACACCCTGTACATCAAACGTAAGAGAATCGCCGATGGATAATTTAAGATCTTCAGATATTTCTTTGGCAGCTGAGACGGGAACGAGCCCGGTGTCCGGCACCTGACCGATCCATTCACCTTCGACCAGCGTCTCGGAATCAATCAGCGAGTCGCGGTAGGTCGAACGATATTCGCGTCGAAGTGCCCAGCCGTGGACATCCGAAGTGGTATCTTCATCAATAGCTTTAGTACTGCGTCCGCGCAATGAATCCAGCCGCATTGTGACCATAGGCACGTTCTGTAGTATCGCCATATTCTGATCTCGCAGGATATCATTAACGGCCTCGTTTTGATCGGGCTGGATATCAAAGAAAATAAGATTCGGCGCGTCATCGCGTGTGGCAAAATCGAGTTCCTCCATCAGCATATCCTGGCTAAAGTAGAGCGTACTGACCAGCAGCATTCCCAATCCCAAAGAAAGCATAAGGGTGGCCGTTTGGTTATGCGGGCGATATAAATTGGCCAGTCCCTGCCGCCAGACGTACGTCCAGTGGGAGGGGAAATAACGCCTGACCAGCTTTATCAGCATTTTTGCTACCAGCATCAGAAGTCCGAATGCGACAATCATACCCACCGTAAAAAGTGCACCCACCAGCCAGTCGGACGTCAACAGTGTAGCGTAGCCCATCACCGTAAGGCTGACGGCAATGTAAATAATGCTTTTTGTTTTGTTGGATAGCAGTGAAGTTATTGAATCTTCGATGGTTCGCAGCGCATACAGTGGAGACGCTTTTCGCAGTGCAAGCAACGGCAACAGGGCAAATGCCAAAGCAACGCCCGTTCCGGTAAACAAGCCCAATCCGATAGCCAGCCATGAGGTTGTTAGCTCAACGGTTACCGGCAGGAAATCGCTGACCAGACTCGGCAGCAAATACTGGATGCCGACGCCAATCAATGTTCCGGTAAGCGCACCAAGGAACCCTAATACCAGAGCTTGAATAAGAAAAATGCTCATCGTCTGATCGGATGAAGCTCCAAAACAACGCAGCACCGATGCGGTGCCAATCTTTTGATTAATATACACATGGATGGAGCTCGCCACGCCAATCCCGCCAAGAAGCAGGGCGATAAATCCTACGAGGTTTAAAAACTTGCTAAGATTACTTACCCCTTCCCCGATCTCTTCGCGACGCTCCTCCACGGTTTCGTAATCGATATCCATATTCAGGCTACTTTCCAGCGAGTCGAGTCGGGACTCGATCGGTGCCGTGTCTCGATTGCCGGTGAATCTGAAATACTGCTTGTACTCCACACGGCTGCCGCGCTGCACTAAATTAGTGGCCTCGAGCATCGATTGGGGAATGAATATCCGCGGCCCAACCATTGAGGCTGCAGCCGCTTCGCCCGGAACTTTGGTAATAGCGCCGCTGATGGGAAAAGTTACTTCCCCCACTTTGATGGAATCCCCGACTTCTATACCGAACTGAGTCATTAATGCCCGGTCGACCAGTGCCGAACTGTCGGCTAAAAATTGCTTTGCGGCCTCTTTGGGGATGGTTTCCAGATCTCCATAAAACGGAAAGTTGCCTTGCAGTGCGCGAATATTCGACAGACGCGTATTCCCATTCCGGGGAAACAGTACCATCGAGGGAAATTCGGTGATGGTCGCCTGCTCTCCGCCGAGTTCATCAAAATAGGCGATTAGCGTATCGGGAGGAGGTTGTTCAGTCTCAATCTCCAGGTCGGCGCCGAGCAGTTCTTTCGACTGATTATCAATCGTATTGTTTAGACTGTCCCGAAAGGAAGTAATAGCCACCTGCGCTGCAACGCCGATAATAATTGCCGAAATGTAAACGAAGAGTCGCTTTTTATTGGAACGGGCATCCCGCCAAGCCATTTTCCACGACCATTTGGAAAAAAATGAAGACATCAGAGAGTGCTAAATATTTATTTCAGTTCTTCGATTTGGGGATCTTCAATCCATTCGTCTTTGAAGATTTTGCCGTTCTTGAGCCGGATGATACGCTGACATTTTTCGGCAAGAGATAAATCATGAGTTACCAGAATCAGCGTGGTGCCGCTGGCCTTGTTCAAATCGAAAAGGAGCTCCTCGATGGTAGCTCCGGTTTCGGAATCGAGATTTCCCGTAGGCTCGTCGGCAAACAGAATTTTCGGCTTGTTAATAAATGCCCGCGCTATGGCTACCCGCTGCTGTTCGCCGCCCGAAAGTTGGGTCGGGTAATGAGACATACGTTCGCCGAGTCCCACTTTTTCCAGGAGCTCTTCGGCATCATGTTGGACTTCCGCCGATTTCATTCCCCGAAGCTCAAGCGGCACCATCACGTTTTCCAGTGCTGTAAGGGTTGGCACCAGCTGAAATGTTTGAAAAACAAAGCCGACGTGCTTATTTCGTACTTCCGCCCGCTCGTCTTCATTAAGTGGTCCCAGCGTTACGCCGTTCAGGGTAACTTCTCCCGCAGTAGGGCGATCAAGTCCCGCGCAGAGACCGAGTAGTGTGGTTTTACCGCTTCCCGAAGGGCCGACAATTGAACATACTGTCCCTTCTTCTACCGAAAAATCAACGTGGTCGAGTACGGTGAGCTTATGGTCGCCGCTTCTAAATTGTTGTGTAAGATTTGTAACTTCCAGAATCGGATCTAAATCCATAAAATAATGTGGTTGTCAAATTATGGGTTGTAACATTTGCCGGCGGATGAATCATTCCGTTAAAGAAAGCGTTTTCATACCGAAATTAAAGTGATTAACATAAATTAACGCCTAATATTGATGAGACGAATTTTTGCGGCTATTGTTGTGCTTTTTTTACTTCCAGTGATGCTTAATGCTCAAAATGGTGGTAAAAAGATTCTCTTTTTTGGGGACAGTATTACCGCTGGTTACGGCATCGAAAAAAGTGAGGCTTTTCCGGCACTTATCCAACAAAAATTGGATTCGCTAAACTGGAATTTTGATGCCGTTAATGCCGGTTTGAGCGGAGAAACATCCGCCGGCGGGCTCCGGCGCATCGATTGGATGCTGCGTCAGCCGATTTCGGTATTTGTTCTGGAGCTCGGCGGCAATGACGGTTTGCGCGGTATTGATCTGGATGTCACCAAGAAAAACCTACAGCAGATTATTGATAAAGTGAAGTCAAAGTATCCTGATGCCAAAATTCTGATTGCCGGGATGCAGGTACCGCCCAATATGGGACCTGATTACAGCCAGAAATTCAGAGAGATTTATCCCGATTTGGCTGAAAAAAATGATGCGGAATTAATTCCGTTTTTATTGAATGATCTGGGTGGTAATTCAGAGCTCATGCAGTCTGATGGTATTCATCCTACCGAAAAAGGACATAGAATGGTGGCCGAAAAAGTATGGGAAGTTTTAAAACCCGTTCTGCAAAATTTTATAAACATTCACACGAACTAGAATTAATTTTCATGCGACGTACATTTATAAGCTTATTATTTTTTTGGGGATTTATTGCTTGGATTAACGTTGGTCTAACACAGGCCCAGGAGCTTGATTACAAGCCGAAAATCCTGCTGGTTACTGCTCATCCTGATGATGATGCACTTTTTTCTGCGACTGTTTTTAAGACTACCCATCTGCTTGATGGAATCGTAGATCTCGCTATTATGACGAATGGTGAGGGCGGTTATAAATACTCCACCTTGGGGAATTTTATTTACGATCGCGAACTGGATAAAGAAGAAGTGGGACGAGCTTATCTTCCCGGCATCCGAAAGCAGGAGCTTATGGCGGGCGGAAAAATTGTGGGGCTCCGGAATTACTTTTTCTTCGACCAGGTGGATGATGAGTTTTCCCACGATATTGCCAAACCACTCCAAAGCTGGGATACCGATTGGATTAAGCAACGGCTGCACAAAATTATGAAAGAGCAGCAGTACGATTTTGTATTTACGATGACACCGACCGATAGCACGCATGCTCACCATAAGGCTTCGGCAATTTTAGCTCTGCAGGCTGTAGAGAAGCTTCCTCAAAATGAGCGCCCGGTGGTTTTGGCTACGGATATGGTAGCCTCGACCGAAGATTCTACTGATTATTTAGAATTGGAGGGGTATCCTATTTCAAAAAGGATGGAGGGCGTTTCGCCGCTGCTGTTTGACCGCATGCAGACATTCGGTCACAATGATCGGTTGAATTATAAAATAATTGCCAATTGGGTGATTGCCGAGCATAAGTCTCAGGGTACTATGCAGCTGCTGATGGCTATGAGACGCGGAAATGTAGAATATTATCTGCCCTATGCTATAAATTCGCGGCAATCGCTTTCTAAAGCCAAAGCATTTTTTGAGGCTGTAAACGAGGTGCCGATCTATCGGAATTCCGATATTGAATTTGTTAATGAATAAAACTTATCCTGAATGCCTTTCTAGAAATCGTTGTAAAGCTTTTTCCCGGTTTTGCGTTTTTTGTTCTTCCCGGTTGATGATCGGCTGGGCGGCGCGTTCCAAGCAATCAGGAATAGGGCAGCGTTCGCACGATTCATTGACTA
>CAZYOD010000039.1:0-12243 GCA_964648635.1 uncultured Balneolaceae bacterium
TTACCGAGGCTTTTGCCATACAGTTTTCCGAAGTTGAGGGAGATTCTACCAATATCAAAATAGAGTGGGATCAAACGGTGGTGAAGATTCCGGTGGAATTTAGTTCCGGCTCCGAAATACAATCCTGATTTCAGCTGATTATTTTCGGCAACTACGCGATTATCTGGTTAAAATCTCAGGAATGGGTGCCAACTTTTTCCATAAGCTTATCAGGCACGTCCAGCTCCATGCGCAGCAGCATTGAGGCATGCGTTTTACCCTGCGCATCCAGCTTAAGCGAAACGGTTCCCCCACCGCCCAAGCTTTCGTGCAGCACAAAATTCAGCGCCCCGATATTGGGCAGTTCAAAACGCTCTACTTCGCCCTTGCAGATGTGCTTCATATGCTCTTTGACCATATCGGAGGTAAGCTGTTCTTTTAGAAAGGGATATATATCCGGGTGACGGGCGATAATACCTACATTACTGCCGTCGCCTTTGTCTCCGCTGCGTCCGTGTGCTATATCAATAAGTTTTGCTTTCGCCATGTGATCTGAGTTTTCTTTTGATGCACTCAAAGATAGACCGATGCGTTATCCACTGCAAACAAAATCTATATTCTTGATTTAATTTTAGTCTTTAAAGAATAAAGTAGCAGAGGGGACGTTAACTCAACTAACTTTCTAAGCATAAGTTAAGATAGTACCTCATAGCCCTGTTTAAAAGCCCTCCCTTACCGGAGGGCTTTTTTATTTTATGAAATGCACAAATGAGGAATGATCTGGTAGGCAAATCCATTAAATGCCATGGAAAGCCAAACAATAGATCTTCTTTTTTTCGGCTAGGTTTGGTTTATTATAGCCGGTTGACGGACAGCTGCAGAATAAAGAGATATTATGCTTCTCACCTCGTCAACCTTCCAAAATAATCCCAGAATTTCGTTAACAAATTTAGTTTTACCCTACAATGAGCAAGCCCAAACGTGTTGTCATCACCGGACTAGGTGCATTATCGCCGATTGGAAATACCGTAGATGATTTTTGGAATAACCTTATCAACGGTAACAGCGGTGCCGGCCGCATTACCAACTTTGATCCTTCTGAATTTCGCACCCACTTTGCCTGTGAGTTAAAAGATTACGATCCCTCCGATCATTTGGAACACAATATGATTCGTCGTTCCGATCCCTACAGTCAATATGCACTGGTAGCCACCGACGAGGCGGTCAAAGACTCGGGACTCGATTTTGAGGAAATGGATCCTTTTGACACCGGAGTTATCTGGGGCAGTGGTCAGGGCGGCATGTACACCTTCGAAGAGGAGGTAAAGAATTATGCCGAAAACGATTATACCCCGCGCTTCAATCCCTTTTTCATCCCCAAACTTATTACCAACATGGCGCCGGGGCTCATCTCCATGAAGTACGGACTGATGGGCATTAATTATGCTACAGTTTCGGCTTGTGCGACATCCAATACCGCGATTATGGATGCTCTGAATTACATTCGCTGGGGCAAAGCCAAGGTAATGATCACCGGCGGATCGGAAGCAGGTATCACCGAGTCTTCTTTCGGCGGATTTTCGGCCATGCGCGCTATGTCACAGCGTAACGAAGATCCCCAGGCTGCCTCGCGTCCGTTCGACAAAGACCGCGATGGTTTTGTAATGGGCGAAGGAGCAGCCACGCTTATCCTTGAAGAATACGAACATGCCAAGGCGCGCGGTGCGACAATTTATGGTGAAGTAGCCGGGGCCGCGATGACGGCCGATGCCTATCATATGACCGCTACCCATCCCGAAGGAAAGGGAGCTACCGCAGCGATGAAACAGGCGCTGGATGACAGTGAGCTGAATGCTGAGGATGTGGATTATCTTAATACCCATGCCACTTCAACACCGGTGGGCGATACGAGTGAAACTAAAGCGATCACGAATGTCTTTGGGGATGATCCCAAGCATCTGCACATCAGCGCAACAAAATCGATGACCGGACACCTGCTTGGGGCGGCCGGCGCGATTGAAGCTATTGCCAGCATTAAGGCAATGAACGACGGCGTGGTTCCGCCGACCATCAACACCGAAAATATTGACGAAGAGATTCCGGCTTCACTTCAAATTGTGTTGCAAGACGCCATCGAAAAAGATGTTAATGTGGCAATGAGCAATACCTTCGGCTTTGGCGGACATAACGGCATCGTCGTATTTAAAAAGGTATAATATTTTTATCACTCATCGGATGGTAAACGCCGCCATCCGATGAGGATATAAGTTCAACAGTTTCTGCATTACTTTTGCCCACTGGCAAAAATAATCCGCTGACGGTATTGCATGGAACCGTCCTTCTCAAAATCTTTCCATTTATTGACAATTTCCTGCTCTAGGGATTCGTGTACCTTTTCATCAACTTTGGACAGTTCCCCCCAAAGAGGAGTGCTCTGCACATATTGCCAAAGAAATTCTTTGGGAGCCGGGAGTGTCAGCATTTTGTTTTCGGCTTTAACTGATATCTTCCTGAAGCCGGCGTTCTCTATAAGTTGCTGAATTTCAGAGGTATCATTCATAGAAAATACGTGGTTTACAAATCCTGCAGCTTTGGGACCAATGAGCCGCTTCATCGTCTCTGCAAAAATTACAAAAGGAGGTCCCGCCGGTCCGGGCATGTTCAGGTATAGGCGTCCGCCCGATTTTAGAACACGTCGCATCTCATTCATCGCAGCCGGTTTATCTTCTGCAAATTGCAGCCCCAGCTGACAGAAGACAACATCGAACGTTTCATCAGGCAAGGGTATCGCTTCGACACTTGCCTCGTGCCATTCGAATGACGGGGCAATCGATTTGGCAACGGCCAACATGCCAGGATTAATATCGACTCCTACAATTTTACCTTCATCTCCTACTTGGTCAAAAGCTAACCGGGCAACAATACCTGTGCCGCAGGCGGCATCTAACACCTGTTCGCCGGGACGCAGTTCTGCCATCCGAACAAACTCTTGGGCCACGGGCCGACCAATCGCGGGCACAAAAAATCGCTCATAATTTTCCGGTATTTTTAAACCGCTTTCACTAAGCTTTTGTTTTGTTTCCTTCCTTTCCATCGTTGTGTTTTTCTTTCCTTTTTGTGACATGATTGCTCCTCTTTGTTTTCATGCTTTTATAAAGTGCTTGTAGAAATGCGCGCGGCCGTTCGAGTTTAGGATCGTCACGAGTTTTCTCAATAATATGAAGCGGCCAGCCGAATTTTTTACTGGCTGCTTCTGCAATTTTCAGTTTATTTGCACGATCATGACGTCCCCATATTAAGGCCGTGGGTGTCTTTATGTTTATAAGTTTTGCTGAGGCAATTTTAGGAACACCGACGGTTTTCATCAGGGTCTGCATTGCGGATTTCCGGTCCGTATCGCGTGCACATTCGAGTATGTAAGTCAGGAATGGGTCCCAGTTTTCTCCCATTTTACTGCGCAAATCATCGGCATCAAACATGCACTGTGGAAGAAAGCGATTGTAATTTTTTTCGGTTGGCCACATCATGAAACGAAATAATCCAAAAGCGAATCTCGGAGCCGGTCTGAATTTTCCGAGTCCGAGTGAATCCACGAGTACCAATTGGTCAATTTGTTCTCCGCGACTAATGGCAAAACGTGCTGCAATAGAGCCGCCGAGTATGTGTCCTACAAGTGTCGGTGGAAATGAGCAGGTTTGGTCAATTAACTTACTGAGCCATCTAAGTACTCGTTCCTCGTTAAGTTTGACATCTGCTTTTGTCTCTCCGTGGCCGGGCAGATCGGGAATAATCACCCGGTTGGTTTCCGTTAACTTCGGGATGACCCGCATCCACCAAAGTGCAGTTTCTCCGGGCCCGTGTAAAAGTATAACAGTAGGGCTGTCTCCTCCCTCCAGGATGGTGGTGGATATTCCCGCCAGTTGCAGATTTTTCTCCCTAACGCTGGGGAGTTCCTCTAACAGGCGGTTACGATTCACATTCTCTGACGTATAATGATACTGTTCCTTGGGAAAAGTTTGTGCTTTCATAATTCCTCCCTCCTACTTATTTGACCATTTTATAAAAACATAAAACAGTATGTGAATCTTCGAATCGGAGAGACTACCCAATTTTATAAAAGATAGATTTGGGTAATACTACCCATTTTAGGAAATGTTGTGTTTGTAGGCATAGGCGGTGGCAGCTGCACGCGATGGTACATTTAACTTGCTCAGAATATTACTTACATGTCTGTCGACCGTTCTTTCACTGATGTACAGGACCGATCCTATTTCTTTGTTGGTTTTTCCGGTAGTAAGATGATGTAATACCTCTAACTCGCGTTGGGTAAGCCCATGCGTATCTTTACCCGAAGCGTCTTGACGGAGCGAGTTTACTTTTGATACGTCATATGCAGCACCGAGCTGTTGAAACTTCCACCGGGCAGCATCAAGTTCTATCTCAGCGGTGTCATCATCTCCGAGTTGGCGATAAGCAAGTCCGATAAGTACCCGCGTTTGTGCAGATTCGTAAAAAGCACTCATCCTTTTAAAGGTTGACCAAGCATCCAACAGCTTGTCAAGTGCTGCGGATGCCTTATTATCGGTAAGTAAAATGTCGCCCTCTGCCCGTGAAGCAATGGCTTGAAGAAAAGGTGCTTCAAAGCTTGTCGCGATTTCTGCCAGCTCTTTTGCTCCGGTTTCTGCAGATTCGATATCGCCCACTGAAAGCATGATTTCGATAAAAGCCGGGAGTACTTTAGAACGCTCAATTGCCCCTTTTTTCTCCTTTTCAACTCGACGGATGGCTGTTTCTGCTGCATTAGTTTCTCCCTGAGCCATCCGCAGAAGAGCCAGGCCGGGCTGGGGTTTCCGTCCCAGCTTACTGGCCTTTCGATATATTTCTTCAGCCTTGGCGAAATTTCCCTGAAGCCGTTGGAGTTCGGCTTGCTGATAAAAAGCTTCGCCTGCGGCTGGTTTTCCATTCTCTCTGGAAAGCAGTTCGCCCGCCCGATGGATTTCTTGAGAGGCATTCTCCCAATCACCATGTAGCTGCATAATTTCTGCACGACGTATTAAGCATTGCCCACGGAAGGGTACTAGTGTTGGATGGGACTCACACCACCGACTTAGCGCCTCAGTCCATTCTTGGGCACGCCGCAAGTCGTATATTTTTTGACAGGTCTCTATAACGGCACAGTACACAATTCCTGTAACTATGGGTGAGGTCTCACCGGCGATCACGGCAACCATCGCCTCATCGAGCAGGGTGGTTCCGCGAGGAACTTTTTGTTTCTGAATTAACGATTGTCCCCGTCCTAACCGGGATAGCGTAATAAGATCTTGACTGCTACACCGGGTTCCAATTTTTCCGGCTTTGCTGAAGAGCTGAAATGCACTTTCGGCATTATCATTTCTAAGATGTTGCAGTGCTTTAGGAATCAGCAAAAAGCCTTTTTCGACGCAATCTCCTTTGACACGTTTAATGAGCCGGCTTGCCCTCGCTATCCAACCGCTTCCCTGTGCTCTGTCTCCATCAATTAATAAAATAAGCCCCAGCCAAAAAGCGCAATTAACGGCTTGTTGGACTTCACCATTTTCCAAATAACCCTGGTGTGCACGAGCCCAAATCTCTGCGCAGTCTGTTTCTTTGCCCGTCAAATAGGCGGCTGTGGCAAGGTTCTTAAGATCTTCCGGATCAACTTGAAGATCGGTGTCTGCCGACGAAAGAAGTGCATAAGCATCGGCCCAGGCCTGCTTTCGAAATGCCTTTCGACCTTCTTCAAGTGTGGTGACTGTGGTCATCGGTAACCCCCATTTGTCAATTATAGAATACCGATGCTTCTGTTGATTGCAGTTACTTTAAGTTAACATGATTAAAGGGAACTGCAAGCCAACGCTACCTTTTATGATCTACTTTATAGTGATTTTGGACAAGCCCATTTTCAAAGGTGCGGGTGGAGATATGATCTAGTTTAATATCATTTTTTACCGGACCAAAAAGTGGGATTCCCTCTCCGATGAGAACCGGTATTTGCGTAATGATCATCTCCTGAATTAAACCGGCATTTAAGAACTGCTGTATTGTTTTTCCGCCATCGACATATAAGTGATTTAGATCTTGGTCTGCCAGTCTGGTTACAATTTCTTGCGGCGGTCCGGATGCAGTTTTCACTTTGTCTGATAATTCATCCGAAATATCAAGGGGGCGATGGGTTAACACCACTACCTTTTTACTGTATGGCCAAGTGTCAAATGACAATACCTTGTCAAAAGTATTGCGACCCATGGCAATAGCATCTACAGAATTTATGAATTCACGGTAGCCGTAATCTTTGTTGCTACTTTCATTCCCATCATCATTTCCTGTAAGCCAATCAATCCCACCGTCCGGACGAGCGATATAACCGTCCAAACTGGTGGCTATAAATACGGATTGCCTGGTGTTCATATTAGAGAGTTTCTAGCTTAGATTTGCTGATAAGCTGTATAGGTTTGTAATTTATTTAAGATTGACCGACCAGAGTTTTTGGTTAAAGACTATTTAAATCTAAGAAATTCCATTGATATGGAGACAGAAAAAACAGTGAGAGAGTTACTTCTCGAACAATTGAAGGGGAAAAATGCCCATGTCGATTTTGATCAGGCTGTGCAGGGAATAAGTTATAAACAAGCGGGTATAAATGTGGAAGGAGTGCCCCACACTATTTGGGATCTTATCGAACATATCCGCATCGGACAGGACGATATTTTAGAGTTTTGCAAAAATCCGAATTACGAAGAAATTGACTGGCCGAAAGACTACTGGCCGGTATCATCCGAGCCGGAAAATAAAGAAGCTTATGAGCAATCCATTCAGTCTGTAAGGGACGGTATTGAAGAAATGCGGGAGTTAATCCGAGATCCCGATAATAAACTACAGGCTCCTTTTCCTCATGGCGACGGACAAACACTCTTCCGCGAGGCGATGCTAATTGTGGATCATAATGCCTACCATATAGGGCAAATTGTACAAATTCGGCGTTTGCTTGGCAGCTGGTAATTGGTAGTTTAAGGTCAGTTAATACTCAGTAACAAAGGCTGTAATGAAAGAGGTTATTCGCTTTTTACGAGAGGCTCGGATGGGATACCTGCTGTTTACCTCGCTAATTCTAATAGGTGTCGTTTTTGGAGCATTTGAGATTATCGATCAGACTTTGCTTACCAACACTCCTCCGCAGATTATGCAGTGGCTTTATTTTAGTCGCGGTGTATTGGCGGCTCTTTTGCTGATGTTTTGGGCAGCCTGGACAGTGTATAACTATCGGGAATATTATGAAGATCAGCTGGAAGCCACGAAGTTGAGGTACAGCGATATTATTGAGCAGTCGGCAGATGCTATCATTACGCTTGATAACAACCGGATTATTACATCATGGAATCAAGGCGCTGAAGAAATTTTGGGCTGGCGGCGGGATGAAATTATCGGAGAACCGGTTTTAGAAATCATTCCTGAAGAACTTCTCAAAAAGCAGGAATTGGAGCGTATCGATTCTGGCATGAAATACCGGGGACATGTTCGCAACTATGAAACAGAGCGTTTAGCAAAGAATGGTGAAAAAAAGCTGGTGAATTTGACGGAGTCCTATATTCGGGACAAGGAGGGGAAAATTATAGGCCGTTCTCAAATTTTGCGTGATTTAACGGATATTAAAATGCGCGAAGAGCAAATCCAGCAGTCCGAGCGACTGGCTACGGTGGGGCATATGGCGGCTGGAGTGGCACACGAGGTGGGCAATCCATTAACGGCCATTTCGTCGCTGGTGCAAGTGTGTCAGCGCAAAACGGATGATGAGTTTCTGCAGGATCAGCTCAAAAAGGTACGGGATCATATTCAGCGAATAAACAAAATTGTACGTGATTTGGTGGATTTTTCACGTCCTTCAAACATGCAGGCCGAGCGGGTTCAGGTTAATGAAATAATTACTTCGGCCGTGGGGCTTTTGCAGCATGATGCGCGCTGTCGGGATGTGGATTTCAAGCTGCAGCTTGCACCCGATTTGGCCCGTGTTTCTTGCGTGCCGGATCAAATTCACCAAGTGCTGGTAAATTTACTGCTCAATGCTGTGGATGCAATGAAAGAAGCCGACGAGCAGCAGTTAACTATTACCACCGAGCAAATCGGAGATCGCGCTGAACTAACAGTAACTGATACCGGCCGAGGAATTAAGGAAGAGCATAAAACTCGAATTTTTGAACCTTTTTTCACAACTAAGGAAGTAGGCAGCGGTACGGGACTTGGGCTTTCGGTAAGTCACGGCATCATAAATAAGATTGGCGGCAGTATCCAGGTAGAATCTACCTATGGGAAAGGCACGACTTTTATCATTCAATTACCGACGGAAAATCAATGATTATGAAAGGATCTATTTTAATAGCGGATGACGAAGCGGGTATTCGAGAATCACTAACAATTGTTTTAGAGGATGAGGGCTATAACTGTACTACGGTACAGGATGGCGAAGAAGCAATCAATGCTATAGATGATAAAAGCTTCGATATAATTATTTCCGATTTAAAGATGCCAAAAACAGACGGCATTGGTGTATTGGAACACGCCCTGCAGTATTCGTCCGAAACCTTGACGATTATTATTACGGCTCATGCCACTATAGAGACGGCCATTACGGCTCTGCGAAAAGGTGCGGCCGATTATATATTAAAACCGCTGGATTTTGATGAGGTGCTCATCCGCATAGAAAACCTGCTGGAGCACAAGAAGGTGGTGCAAGAGAACAAGTACCTGCGCGAGCAGATCGATCAGGAGTATAATTTTAATCACATTATCGGTGAAAGTGAGACCATGGAAAAGGTATATAAAATGGTTGATCGTGTTAGCAGCGCCACCAGCAATGTGTTAATAACAGGCGACAGTGGAACGGGCAAGGAACTGGTGGCGCGGGCGATTCATTTCCATGGCGATCGGGCAAAAAAACCGTTTTTGGCGATCAATTGCGGTGCTATTCCGGATGATTTGGTAGAGTCGGAACTCTTTGGTCATAAAAAAGGAGCTTTTACCGGAGCCGACTCCGATAAAGATGGAATTTTCATAGCGGCCAACGGCGGAACAGTGTTTTTGGATGAGGTTGCAGAAATCCCGCTGAACCTGCAGGTGAATCTCTTGCGGGTGATACAGCAGCGAGAGGTGAAACCGGTGGGATCAAACCAAACGCTGAGTTTTAATACGCGCATTATTGCAGCAACCAACAAAGACCTAGAAGCGGAAGTTGAAGAGGGAAATTTCAGGGATGATTTATTCTACCGACTGAATGTAGTAGAAATATCTTTGCCTACCCTGCAACAGCGCCGTGAAGATATTCCTTTGTTAGCCCACCATTTTCTAAAAAAATATAACAAAGAGCTTAAGAGAAACCTGAAAGGCATATCCAGCGAGGCAATGAGCGCCATGATGACCTACGAGTGGAAGGGGCAAGTGCGTGAGCTGGAAAATGTGATTGAGCGGGCGGTATTGCTTAGCGATAACGAATACCTGATGCCGGAAGATCTGCCCGGCTCAATACAAAATGTATCGGGATCCGAAGAGATAGATATAAATACCGAAAAGTTGGAAGGGGCGGTACAGGGATTTGAAAAACATCACATACAAAGTATGCTTAAGCGAACCGACGGAAATAAGTCGGAAGCGGCGAGATTGCTGGGAATCGATCCCTCTACCCTTTATCGAAAGATGGAGCGGCTGGGGTTATCAGATTGAGGAAATCTCATAGTAGCTACCATCATTTCCGCCAAAGATTAATTGAGAGTATCGGTAAGTGAGACGGTTACATCAAAATGAACCGTCAGCTCTTTACTTGTGCGGATAAGTCCAAACATTTTGCTTGGCGGATCAATGTTATAGGTATCCATATGGATGTTCTTGCTACCCTTAACCTGGAACTGATTATTATCGATAATTCTACCCTGTACAAAAACTGAAGTTGTATCCTGAACGCCGGCTATCTCCATGATACCTCGCGTTCGGATACTCATCCATTCGCCATCGGAAAGAGTGTCGGATGATTCACTAGCCAGAGACGCTTCTAGCAGCTGATAACTGATTGTCGGATGTTCCTCAGCTTTTAGTGCTCCATACATATCCCTGTTCATCGCTTGTTTGCCACAGTTAAGAGATTTGACCGGCAAGCCAACGGAAATATTGATGTTACCATCTTCAGTAACTGTGGCTCGGGGATTTTCCGGTGTTTCTATCTGTCCTTTCCCCGACAGCTTTTCGGCATGGCAGCTAAAATCCACCGGACCGGCAGACCCCTCTATCCATATGTTGCCTCCTTCAAGAATTGTAATGTCACCCGGGAGGTTTTGCGCTCCTCCAGCCAGTGGAATTATAAGTATAGCCGAGAGGGCTAATAATAAAACCACAGGCAGAGCAGCAGATTCTGAAATGAATAGATCGGAGCGTAGCATCAATTAACCTTCTTTAAAAAACAGTTCGAATGAAACAGTGACCATTTTTCCACTTCTCACAGCACCGAACATGGCAGATGGAGGATCAACGTCATAGTCTTCCATGTTGATTTCGTAGTTGCCTGTAAATTTGTAGGTGCCATTGTCCACGACCGTCCCTTCTACCGGGAAATTAATATCACGACTGACACCGGCAACGGTTAGAGTACCAGATATATTCAGGTAAATGGATGAATTCGAAGAGGCGGTATCGGAGACCTCAGAAGAAGTGAGCTCGAATTTAATGTTAGGATGATCGTCTTTTTTGAGCGCACCGTGCATTTTCCGATCCAACCCCCCTTTGCCACTTTCCATACTTTCAACGGGGATAGTAAGAGAAAGAGCTTCTACCAGATTTGGAATTGAACTTGAAGTAACCGCAGAGGTATTGAAAGAAATATCAAAATTCATTTCTTCAACATCAGCTGACCAGTCATGGACATTGGATGTCCCTTCAATTTGCATACTGCTTTTATCCATAAGTGTTGCACTGTTTTGTTGTGCTATAGCAGTTCCAAATGTAAACGACAGAAGAAATAATATAGTAGTAATTAAAGGTTTCATAATGGTCTTATCGGATTAAGGTTTAAAAAGTTCTTTAGATAAGTATTATTGCAATCATCGTTCCAGAATGATTCAAAAAAATATCTTTTTAGGAGAAAAAAATATCCCTTTCAATGATCTGAAGGACCTTTTTTTAGGTACAGAATATGTTGATCAGTTGGGGATTCCGGCTTTTGCAGTATTGCAACCTATCGTGGGTTATTGGTTGCAATACTGCAAGTCTACAGTAGGTTTATTGAGAAGTTACTAAATGAATATGCTCTAGGGATTATTAATGGGCTATTTATTTACTCTCCTTAAAAGAAAAAGTATGGCCTGCTAATTGCACTATAATAGTCACACAGGCGTAAAATTCTTTAGCAACCAATTAAAATGCAGTCACAAGCTATTCTTATTATTGATCAGGAGGAGGCTGTCCGAGACTCACTCCAGTTAATTATATCCGATGAAGGATATAAATGTTTTGCTTCTCCGGATCAAAATAGTGCCCTGCAGTTATTGCGGCATCAGGATATTGCGATTGTAATACTTGATAGCCAGTTAGCTGTAAAAACTGATCTGTTAAAAATAATTAGAGATAAATTTCCGGCTATTAAAACTGTTGTGATAAGTTCTTATGCTTCTCTTGAAACGTGCCGGTTGGCATTGGTTAAAGAAGCTGATGAATTTATTTTAAAGCCGCTTAATTTCGATGAGCTCCTTTCGCTGATAAAAGAATTATTTGTCTCCACTTCTTCTTAATCCTCTGTTTTAAAGAATATAGTAGCTTTTTAGATGCCAATTTAACATTGAACTATTATTTTCTATATTGATTCTATTATCAATATTAATAAAAAGAAGGGGTTGGTTATGCTTTCCACAATAGGACGTTATTTATATGCTTTACCTTTTGCTGTTTTTGGAATATTTCACTTTATGAATGCCGGACAGATGGCCGGAATGGTACCCATACCCGGCGGTGTTTTCTGGGTTTATCTAACAGGGATCGCCTTTCTGGCATTCTGTGTCAGTATTATTATTGAAACTAAAGTACGCCTGGCGGGTATTTTGCTAGGAATAATGCTGCTGATATTTGTTTTGAGTATTCACCTCCCGGCTGTAATAGGGGGAGAAATGCAACCCAGTATGACCAATTTGCTTAAAGATTTAGCATTGGCCGGCGGAGCCTGGTTTATTGCTGGCACCTATGAAGAAGATGTTGAGCCAGCTGTGTAGTCAA
>CAZYOD010000040.1:0-12003 GCA_964648635.1 uncultured Balneolaceae bacterium
CTTATATTTACGGCTATTTAAAATTCGGCAATTAATTATTTCATGAAGGATTACCTGCGTAAAGTTATTAAAGAGTCGCTCAAACAGTTTGATCTCAGCGACGATGACATCCCCGAGATACAGATCGAAAAACCCAATCAGCCAGAACACGGCGACGCCGCCTCTAACATCGCCATGAACCTGGCCGGCGTGCTAAAAATGAATCCCCGCAAGATTGCCGAGCAAATTGTTGATGGGCTGGAGCACGATGAGCGCAAACTAAAAGCTGTTGAAATAGCAGGACCGGGTTTTATCAACTTTCGGTATTCTGAAAATTATCTGTTTGATGAGCTCTCTAATATCCTTAGTAAGGGAACAGAATTTGGGGAGTCAGATGACTTAGAAGGACAGCGCATCCTTGTGGAATTTGTCAGCGCCAACCCCACCGGCCCACTTACTGTAGGACACGGTCGCAATGCCGTACTCGGCGATACTATTGCCAACCTGCTGGAATGGACCGGCGCAGAAGTCGATCGCGAGTATTACTTCAACAATGCCGGTCGCCAGATGCGGATGTTGGGAGAAAGTGTCCGCGCGCGTTATCTGCAACTTTTAGGACAGGATGCTGACCTGCCCGAAGATGGCTACGAGGGCGAATACATTAAGGATATTGCCCAAGAATTGATCGATGAGCAAGGAGACAAACTTGTTGATACGGACAAAGTCGATCCGTTTAAAGACCAGGCCGAGCAAATTATTTTTGATGATATTCAGGCTACGTTAAAGCGGATGAATATTGAAATGGATTCGTTCTTTAACGAAAAGGAAGTGTATGAAGACGGCTCTATCGACAAGACCATAGAAACGCTCCGCAAAAAAGACTTAGCCTACGATAAAGACGGTGCAACCTGGTTTCGCACTACCGAATTTGGCAAAGATCAGGATACGGTACTCATCAAAAGCAGCGGTGAACCGACTTATCGGCTGCCCGATATTGCCTATCATGCCAATAAACTAGATCGCGGCTATGACCGGTGTATTGATGTATTCGGAGCCGACCATATTGACACCTATCCCGATGTGCTTTCCGGAATCGAGGCGCTGGGTTACGACCCCACGAAGGTGGACGTAGTCGTCTATCAATTTGTGACCCTCGTAAAAGATGGTCAACCTTTTAAGATGAGTACTCGAAAGGCCAACTTTATCACTTTAGATGATTTGATGAACGAGGTTGGCTCAGATGTCACACGGTTCTTTTTTGAGATGCGCGCCCCTAACACGCACTTAGATTTTGATGTGGGACAAGCTAAAGAAGCAGGAGAAAAGAATCCCGTTTTCTATCTCCAGTATGCACATGCACGCATCCATAGCATCCTGCGAAAAGTCAATCAGGAGTATTCATTTGCTATTGATAAGGCGCCCAAATTAGAACTACTTACCCACGAATCAGAAACGGCACTTATCAAAAACCTGCTTCGCTTTCCCGAAATGATTCAAAGTGCAGCCGAAAGCCGGGAACCGCACCGCCTGATAAATTATTTGGATGATCTGGCTTCTGCTTTTACTTCCTTTTATCACGATTGTCGAATTTTAGGTGAGGAAGAAGAGTTAGTTAAAGCGCGATCGGCGCTGGCCACAGCTACTGCACAGGTCTTGGCCAATGGACTGGGTATTTTAGGTATCTCTGCGCCTGAAAGGATGTAGAACAATTGTGAATTGTAAGTTTTAAATTTTGGATTAACTCACCATTCAACATTTAAAATTAAACATTCTATGCCGGAATCAACTTCGTAAAACATACAATGCCTTTAGAAAACTGATCTACCACGCTGAATCCCGCTCGCTCAAATAGTGCATTGCTATCATCTACAGTCCAGAATTTAATGCCTCCGAACTCGGCCGAGTCCTGCAGCAGACGCGCGTACCAGAGATCAGCTTTAACCAGGTGCATCATAAAAAATACACCCTCTTTCTTAACAACTCTTCGAGCTTCATAAAGTACTTTAAGCGCATCGGTTAACTCATTCAAAGTCCCACCCATGGTAAGTCCATCAAAAGTATCACCAAAAAATGGAAGCTTTCGCGCATCAGCCCGCATAAAATACAGATCCGCTTCTTCCGCTTCGGATTTCATTCGAGCCTCTTGCAGCATCTGACGAGAAAAGTCCAGACTAACTACATCACAATTTGGCTCCGTCTTTTTAATCAATCTACCATACAACGCCGTTGAACACCCGATATCCAGGTACATCTTTCCCGGCCGGGGATTCAGCCAGTTGATCAACAACTCACGCTCTTTCTCTATGGGAAACTCTTCGCCTGTTAAAATTGAGAGAGATCGTTTTCTCCAGATATCCTCATACAGGGCTGCCGTAACCTTCCAATGATTAGAACTTTGAGCCCATGACATACTCACAGGCTCATCACCCAGCAAATCAATGATGTTGTTAGAGATTTCATACTCATCACCCTGATTAGAACATACCGTGCCATTAAAGCTTTTCTGCAGGTTAGCTACTTCCTGTGGAATAGTGATAGAAGCACGTTCAAATTTAGGAGATCGAATTTCAAGGGACATAGTTTCTACCGTTGTGCATTGAATACTGAGAATTAATGCTAATCACAATGAACACAAACTGATACGCATAAAAGCAAGCTCGTGTTGCGGATTAGGTCTGGCTCTCTTTCTGCAGAATCAGCGAGATTTGCGCTCCCTTTTGAACTCCCAGCATCTGCTCTGCACTTCCTTTATTAATACCTATTTCCAGCATGCCGGAACTGCCGATATATGCAACAGGTTCACCTTCTGTGACCGCCCCAAAGGTAGAACCAATTTCGTGCAAAATCGTATTTCCTACATATATTTTAACGCTCTTATCGCCAATAACATCATTAATAAGAGACTCGGTAATATTTGTCACTAAATTTCCAAACTTATCAATGTGGATTACCATCCCTTCCAGACCATCTTTATCAGCGATAGGTACGGTCCAGCGGTAGTTCACCAAATCTTCAACAGGATCGCCTAAGTCTTCAAGATCAACACCCTTGCTTAAATGAGCGGCTGCAGGAGCAAAAATATCACGTCCGTGAAAGGTATTCGATGGGTTATCTCTCCAATATTTTTTATTCGTTAGACGAACAGCACGGAAGTCTTTGTCATTCGTCATAAGTGAAAAAATTCCGTTATCCGGTCCAACAAAAAATTGATCATCAATTTGAAGAGCAATGGGCTTACGGTCGGTTCCCACCCCGGGATCTACCACTACCGTATGAACGGATTTAGGAGGGAAAAGCATGGCCGAATTTTTGAGAATCCAGGAACCGGCCATAATATCCTGTGAAGGAATTTCATGCGAGATATCCACCAGGCGTACATCCGGCGCAATATCCAGCATAACCGCCTTCATGGCACTTACATAGTAATCCTGCAGACCAAAATCGGTCGTGAGGGTAATTACTTTACGCATAAGTGTTCAGCATCACCGGCATAACGAGCATGAGAATCCTCTCATTCTCCTCTTCCTCAGAGGGTTTCACAATGCCGGCCCTGTTGGGAGTAGAAAATTCAAAGTAGACTTCTTCGCCGTCCACATTACCCAGCACATCCGCCAAGTATTTGGCATTAAACCCAATTTCCATCTCGTCATTGTTGTAATCACAGGAGATCGTCTCTTTGGCCTCGCTGCTCATATCAATGTCTTCGGCGCGGATAGTGAGTTTATCGGGATTCATCTGTAGGCGAATTTGTCGCGTTGTGGAACTGGAAAAAATAGACACACGCTTAACCGTAGCCAACATCTGCTCCTTGTTGATAACCAGTGTCTTTTCGTTGTCTTTCGGGATTACCGACTCGTAATTAGGATACTGCTCATTAATCAATCGGGTAATCACAATTGTATTTCCACTCTTAAAACGCGCGTGGTCTTCTGTGATAGTCAATGCACAGTCTTCATCGTGCAGCGCTTTTTCTACCAGGTTTAACGCTTTTTCCGGGACGATGAAATCAACTTCTTTATCACTGGTCAAATCTTCTTTGATATATTTTACCAAACGGTGGCCGTCAGTCGCAACGAACTTGCTTTCATCGGGACCAATATCAAAATAAACCCCCATCATCGCGGGTCGCAGATCATCATTGGATACTGCAAAAAGGGTTTTGTTTATCGCTTTGGCAATGACACCTCTCGTTGTTTCGAGCGTATGCCCTTCATCCAAATTGGGCACTTCAGGAAACTCATCAGGATCTTCCCCGACCAACTTGTAGGTACCTTTATCGGTACGAAACTTAATATTGAATTTGTCATCAACCTCAAAAGCAACCGGGATATCGGGCAGTTGACGAAGCGTTTCAATCAATCGCCGTGCGGGAATTGCCACTGCACCTCCGTCGTCAATATCCGCATCCATTGATTCAATAATAGATATTTCCAGATCCGTAGCCGTCAAACGAATTTGATTTCCGTCACTTTCAAAAAGAATCGTTTCCAGGATCGGAAGCGTCGCTTTATTAGGTACCGCTCCTGAGACGGCAGATAAAGCTTTGACTAATTCGCTGCTTGATACGTTAAATTTCATAGACAAATGTTTTTAAACTAAACGTTTTGTCAGACATCAATTCCAGCCTGATTTATAAGTACCTTATACTAATAAATCCTTGCTCTCTTAGCAACCAAATTAAAAGCAATTAACAGCTTTTCCCAACCCAAAGAATTCAACCTTTTTTACCTCCAATCCAGAGACCTATAATCCCCAATCATTTCTCATAAAGAGCTAATATTTCCTTATATTAGCCCTTCCGTAAACAACCTAATTATTAACAGAGTTTTTTACGTGCGCATACTTTTACTAGGTCCTACAGCGGTGGGTAAAACCTCTCTTTCTCTGCAACTGGCCCGCGATCTCAATGCGGAAATTATCTCTGCAGACTCCCGTCAGTGTTATAAGTTTTTAAACATCGGTACTGCCACTCCCACCGAGGAAGAAAGAGAAGGAATTCCGCATTACAATTTGTCGATTATCGACCCGTCTGTTAAAGACAGTGCAGTTAACTTTTATGAGCGAGCGAAGCAGTGGGAAAAGGAAATTCAATCCCGCGGCAAAAACGTCCTATATGTGGGCGGCAGCACGTTGCACGTACAGTGTGTTATTCAGCCTCTGGATGATGTCCCCGAAGCAAATGACAAAAATATTGCACAGCTTGAAGCTCAAATTGAAGAAGAGGGCATTGCATCCCTATACAAAAAACTGGAGACTGTTGACCCTGAATATGCACAGAAAATGGACGGGATGAATACCCAGCGCATCGTTCGTGCACTCGATGTTTGGATGCAAACGGAACGGCCGTTTTCCTCGTTTCATTCTGATAATAATACCATCAGTGTTCCCGACGATATGGTCGTTTTTGGATTGCGACGTGACCGGCAAAAGCTCTATGATCGCATAAATCGCCGGGTCGATGAGATGTTTGAACAAGGTTTTCTTAATGAAGTTCAAACAATTTTGGATCGCGGTTATAGCCTGGAGGATCCCGGCCTCAATACAGTGGGATACAAAAACGCTATTGCCTTTTTACAGGATGAGATCAGCCGCAGCCAGATGGTAAAAGATATGAAAACACAAACCCGCCGTTATGCCAAACGTCAGCTGTCATGGTTTCGGCGCTGGGATTTTATTAACTGGATTAACCTGGACCAAACCAATGCTGTTGAAGCACATAATTTTATCCGGCATCAGTTAGCAGCTAAGCCAAATAAAGATTAACTTTACCTTCATTTAAAACCGCACAATTTCCACGCAATGTATAAGGCTACCGTAAACGTAACACTTCGAAAATCTATCTTAGACCCAAAAGGCAAAGCCGCACATCACGCGCTTAAAGACCTCGGGCTTGCCGAAATTAATAATGTTCGCATCGGTAAACTTATCAAACTTGATATTGATGCCAAGGATGAAGATCAGGCGCGAGAAATTGCCGAAACAGCCTGCACGAAGTTATTGGCTAACGAGGTAATGGAAGACTTTGAAATTGAGATCCACGAAAACTAAATAGCCAAGAATGATGGACGACGTGCTTTTTAGCATTTGGGGATCCGAGCCCGGTGTAGAAGAAGAAAAGCCGGGTGTCGATGTTGATGTTCTGGAAGAAGAACAAGAAGATGAAGAACAGAAAACCCCGTGGAGAGTTATTCTTTACGATGATGACATCCATACCTTTGACGAGGTCATCGAGCAGCTTATAAAGGCTTTGGGATGCAATCAAACCCATGCTGAGGAGTTAACCTATAAAGTTCATAACGAGGGCAAAGCTGAAGTCTTCGAAGGCAGTTTTGAAGAATGCTTCGAGGTCAACGGTGTGCTCAAAGAAATTCAACTTGTCACCGAAATAAAAGGATAATGCCTACTAATTTTGGAGTAATCGTTTTTCCCGGCTCAAACTGCGACCACGACGCCTATCACGCGCTGGCGCATATTATGAATGCTAATACCAAATTCCTTTGGCATAAGGACACCGATCTGTCAGATATCGATTTTTTACTGATACCCGGAGGATTTTCATACGGCGACTATCTGCGATCCGGGGCTATTGCTCGATTTTCACCTATCATGCAATCGGTCATCGATTTTGCTGAAAAAGGCGGTCCGGTACTGGGTATCTGTAATGGATTTCAAATTCTGCTGGAAGCGGGATTATTGCCCGGGGCCATGCTGCATAATCAGCAGCTGCGTTTCGTTTGCAAACACACCTACATTCGATGTGAAACCTCCGATACGCTTTTTACCCGCAATATTGACCAGGGGAAAGTATTGAAAGTGCCTGTAGCGCACGGCGAAGGTAATTACGTTACGGATGAAGATCAGCTTAAAAAGCTGCAAGATAATGACCAAGTTGTGTTCCGCTATTGCGATGCTGAAGGTAAAACTACGGAAGAAGCCAATTTTAACGGCTCAATCGATAATATTGCCGGCATCTGTAATTCAGGACGGAATGTTTTAGGCATGATGCCGCATCCCGAACGAGCGGTTGAAGATATTCTAGGATCCGCCGATGGCAAACAGATTTTTGAATCGGTATTGAACGAACTGGCGGCTGTATAGATAATCAAACCCAACTCAATATGCCGAAACAACAAAATAAAACACTTAATAGCCGAGGGTTAACTAAAAGCTATAAGAAACGCACCGTTGTTTCTGATGTGTCTATTGATGTTACTCAGGGGGAAATTGTTGGTCTGCTCGGTCCCAACGGCGCCGGAAAAACTACTACTTTTTATATGTTTGTGGGACTGGTTACCCCCGAAGCCGGAGAAATATTTTTAGACGACCGCAACCTCACAAACATGCCGATGTACAAACGCGCTCGTCTTGGCGTCGGTTACCTTTCACAAGAAGCCAGTGTCTTTCGTAACTTAACCGTCCGTGAAAACCTGGAATCTATTTTACAATTTTTTGATTTTACCGACAAAGAGATTGATCGCAGGGTAGAACAGTTAATCGAAGAATTTGGGCTAGAACGGGTGGTTGACAGTAAGGGATACAGCCTATCCGGCGGTGAGCGTCGACGTACCGAAATTGCCCGGGCCCTCGTTACCGACCCCAATTTTATTTTACTCGATGAGCCTTTTGCCGGTGTTGATCCCATTGCTGTAGAGGACATCCAGGAGATTGTCGCAGAGCTTAAATTTCGAAATATCGGCATTTTTATTACTGATCACAATGTGCATGAGACTCTGGCCATAACCGATCGGGCTTACCTGATGTTTGAAGGACAGATCCTAAAAGAGGGTTCGGCCGACCAGCTTGCAGAGGATGAGGAAGCCCGACGGCTGTACCTCGGCAATCAGTTTCGTTTGGATCGATATAGTGGTCCACAACAAGAAGAATAATATAGCGACAGGTTGCATCCTTCTTAATGCGAATTATAAATTAGACGCATAAGATGCGTCTCTCAGATAATTATTTTATGGAAGAAATTACAGTACAGGAGTTTAAGGAAAGACTAGACAGTGAAGACCCCAACGTTTTTTTATTGGATGTACGTGAGCCTTTTGAGCAGTATCAATCCAAAATAAAGTACGACAATTCGAAACTCATTCCCGTGGGCGAATTGGCAAACCGGGTGGACGAAGTTGAGGCTCATAAAGACGAAGAGATCGTCTGCCTATGTCGCAGCGGAAGTCGCAGCGAACAGGCCTGCAAGTTACTTGAAGAGGAAGGGTTTGAGAATGTGAAGAACCTAAAAGGCGGCATTAATAAATGGGCAAAAGAGATAGATACCAGCCTTCCGGTTTACTAGAAGTTAATCGTGAGTATTTACTTCCTTAAAAATTAAACCAAAACTCACGACCAAACACTCACAACATTTAAACCATCGCCGCAATCTGGTTTAATAGCTCTTCATTACTTTCGGTGTTTTTGAGCACCTTCAACAAGCTCTGCATAGATTCTTTTGGAGATTTCTTCAGCAAATAGCGCCGTACCATATTGCGCTCTTCCATGGAATCGCCGATAAATTTATCTTCGTTTCGAGTACCCGAAGCACCGATGTTTATAGCCGGAAAAATGCGATCATTAGCCAATTCGCGATCCAATACAAGCTCCATATTACCGGTGCCCTTAAACTCCTCAAAAATCAGATCATCCATCCGGGAGTTGGTTTCAATCAGGCAGGTAGCAATAATTGTCAGTGATCCGCCGCCTTCAATTTTGCGCGCCGAGCCAAAGATCTTTTTGGGGATTTCCAAGGCACGAATATCAAGGCCGCCGGAAAGAGTTCGTCCGCTGCTTTCTTGTATATTATTGTAAGCTCGTCCCAGCCGAGTTATTGAATCAATAAGCAGCACCGCATCATCGCCCATCTCAGCTTTACGCTTAACGTATCCAAGGGCCAGCTCCGTAACGCGAATGTGGCTCTCAGTAGGTTTATCATTGGATGATGCAAATACTTCCGCATCTGTGGACCTTAGAAAATCGGTAACCTCCTCCGGACGCTCATCCACCAGGAGTACTCCCGTGCTGATATCAGGGTGATTTTCTGTTAATGACTCTGCAATTTTCTTCAAAATTACTGTTTTCCCTGTCCTGGGCGGGGCAACAATCAGCGAACGCTGTCCCTTGCCAATAGGAGCTACGAGATCCATTACACGCATCTCAATGTTATCCGGATCACAACCCAACTTTACATGTTCAACCGGCATGATCGGTGTTTGCAGCTCGAAGCGAGTAGCTTTCTGCCACTCCATAGGGTCACGTCCGTTAATCTTTTCAATAGAGTAAATATGACGATGACCATTGTTGTCTTCCTCATATTCTCCCTCAATCTCCAGACCGGGCCGTAAATTATGATGTTTGACTTCGTTCGGTTTTAAAAACGGGTCGCGCGGCTCAAAACTAAACTCAAAATCCTTTTCACGGGCAAAGCCGTAGCCTTTCTCATTTATTTCTACGACCCCCTTATACCGACCGGCAACCTGAGTATTTTGATTATCATTAAAACGCGGTACAAAAACATTTTTATTCTTTTTTCGACCGCGGTTTTTATTATTTCGTGAACGTCCCATTACATATAGTGTTTGACTTAAAACCTACGCTCCGTGCAACTAATTGGGTTATTGCACACAAAGGCAGGAATTGTAATTTGATTAAGAATTGAGAGTGGAAGAAAAACAGTGCAGCTCTTACCGCTGCACTGTTCGGGTATAAGATAAAGATATAAATCTTTATCAATATTTAAAATTTATCGAACGGTTGTTGTTTCATTAATCCAGCCATAGCATTCCATAAGAGAAGCATCAACCTCAAACTTATCTCCCTCTTCCAGGGGCGGCTGCCAGAAAAACTTCTCTTCGGTTGTAGGGGTTACCGGCTCATAAGATTTATACTTACGACTTACTTCATTTGAAGTACTTGAATCAACTCCTTTTGCTTTGTCTAAGTAATCGAGCACTAACCAGTAAACCACCTTATCTTTGCGATCCATTTTACGATCACTGGTGCACTGGCTTACAGCCCGTGCATAGATATCAGCAACTTGTATGTAGGGCTTACCCCAATCGCTGTCATATTCCATAGCTTCGCGAGCAAACTCACGTGCTGACTGCAATTCTTCTTTATTTAAATAAGCATCTGAAATTTCAAGAGCGATATCTGCCCTCTGTCGATCTTCACTGGCTTTATCCATCGCTTCTTTTAAGTACTTAATAGCCATATCGTAATTAGCATTACTGATGGCTGCATCGGCAACGGCCTTTGTATTCTCAAAATTTGGATTTAGCTCATAAAGCTTCTGGCCAACTTCTCTGGCCTCATCTGTCATTTCTTCATCCTGATACAAATCTCGCAACTGCGTCAATATTTCCTCGTCTTCAGGATTTTCTTTTCGCTGCTCTTCCAAAAATGTGATACGCTCTTCAGGGGAATCAAAGAGATCTCCCCGCTTATCGTTAAAAAAGTTTTGCACTTTTGAGGAACCGTATGGTTCAGCTTTATCCATTACAGCCAGAGCCTGATCCTTTTTACCGGCATTAGCCAGTTCTCTAACTAACACACGAATATAATATCCATCACCTTCTTTTGTGAATTCTTCAGGCTTCATTTCGAAGGCTTGCAAATACTCTTCGGCAGCTCGTGCCGAGGAATTATCAATCATGCCGGAATGGGTCTGATACAAACGGCCTCTCTTAATATGCCATTCAAAAACGGTATCACTATCATCGGAAAATTTTTCCATAGACCGTTCAGCTATTAATAACGCGGTATCGATATATGCCTCTTTCAGAGATGGATCCTGCTCATTTTCTGCAAGTCCGCTGTAAACAGTAACCAATCGCTCCAAGTTTGTATTTAAGTCAAATCTAGAATACCCTTCGATGGTTTCTGGCATATTTTTCCATATCCATCCCCCAAATTGACGGGCCATCTCGTAGGATTCGCTCTTGTAATTTTCATAAAAAATGGAATAAGCCTGTATTTCGCTCATTCCGCTTGGCGGTTGTGCTGATGATTGCTCACTTTGTGCCAGTGACCAGCTACTGCCGAATAAGATAAAAACGGTTAGTAGAAGTAGCTTTTTCATAATTCAAATATTTACATGTTGTTCAGGTTTAAAACTAACTTAAACGTCATTTATTATTGAAGTTTTGGACGGAAGAACATTAACTCCGCCAAATTAAGTGATAATTTCACACCCCATATATTCTCTTGGGCTAAATTCATGGATTTTGTTCCCCTAATGCCATATTCCAAACTCAAGTCAACAGATGAGTTTGAGCGTGGTGATCGGATCCCCAATCCAAAAGAAAATTTCAGTGTATTTATCTTTTGCCCTTCTATACGCAAATGGCCCGTATCATAGGATGCACCAAACCGGTACTTAAAATACGACAAAAATTTATCGGAACCCGTAACATAGGGAAAATATTGCATTCCCAAACCTAGTTTATATCGATCTACAAATAATTGTTCCTCAGAAGCCTTTAAATTATTCTGATAATCCGACCAACCTTGATATAATCCTTCGGCTCCAACCATTAATAAATTACTGGGACTATAACTGACGCCTCCGCTAATTTTCATTGGCAACGTAATTGTGCCTCTTGCATTAGAGAGTTCGTTAGTTATATTGGCTCCGCCAACAATACCGGTTTGCTTATGCTCTGCTTCTAACGTCACGGGCAAATTTACTGTTGCTCCTATTCCCAGTTGGTCACCATCCTGAAATAAACCGGGAAGTTGTATAAAAGTACCAAAACGATTTCCAAAGCCTACACCACTGGTTTCAATTGCAAAATTAGCATCGCGATATGGTTGTTGTGGAAACGAGGCTACAAAAGAATCATCCATTGAGAGGAAAACAACGGACGCCGCATAACCAACCGAAATATTTGAGTTTATTTTCCAACCCAACCCTAATTCAGCACGATTTGCGCCACCGCTTCCACGATTTTCCACCCCGTAGTTAAGGGTATCCCGGAAATTGGGTGTGATACGTTGATTTTCTTCATAAGTCCGAAATGATGCTTCTGT
>CAZYOD010000041.1:0-6701 GCA_964648635.1 uncultured Balneolaceae bacterium
GGGGGACTCGAACCCCCACGCCTTAAAGGCACTAGATCCTAAATCTAGCGCGTCTACCAATTCCGCCACTCTCGCAAATTGAATCCAGTAATAAAACAAGTCCATACTACTGGATTTTCAGGCCTCGAAAACTACGGTTTTTTTATCCGGTTATCAACACAAATGAAAATATTCAAATGTTAAAAAAGCTATGAGTCATTTCATCATTTTTGTAGCTTTCGATATTCAATAAAACCGAAAAACCGATCATCGCCGTTCATGTTTTATAACCTCCGTCTGGTGTATATCACCACCAAAGATAAACAGGAAGCAAAGACCATCGGCAAAAAACTGGTACAAGAAAAGCTGGCCGCTTGCGTAAATATCGTTGATGGAATGGAATCAATTTACCGTTGGAAGGATGAAATTGTGGAGGATACCGAAACAATACTCATCGCTAAGACCCCCTATCACAACGTGAATGATCTTACCGAACGCGTTAAAGAGTTACATAGCTACGACTGTCCGTGTGTGATATCTTTACAACTAACCGAACAGGAAGGGAATGAAGAATATCAGCACTGGCTGCTTAAGAATTCTCAAAAGCAAACTATCGACTACGAAATCGAAGATACTTAAGTTAGGGATAAGGGTATAAGATTTTCCTTATATCTTATATCCTAAAACCCTTTCTACCGATGCAGTCCGCACTCCGTCTTTGATAAGTTGCTCCACCGGCCCTGACGTCCTCTGCCGGGTGCAGTACAATGTGTGCAACCCACCGAATTGTATCCCTTTTCTTTCAGCGGATGCTCTGGCAAACCATGCACCTCGATATACTCTTCTACCAGCGACGTATTCCAATCTATGAGCGGATAAAACTTGATCAATTCATTATCGTCATCCATAATGGGCAACGAACTGCGATGTCGATTTTGAAAACCAATCAGCCCTGACATCCAAACCTTGTACTTACTCTTTACCCGATCCAGGGGCTCAACTTTATTTATCTGGCAACATTGATCGGGATGCTGTGTCCAAAGCTGCTCGTTTTGAGTCATCGAATGCTGTGCAGGGTCGGGACGTAAATCAACAACATTTAGATCAAGCAATCGGGTTATCCGCTTTTTATAAGTAATCGTCTCCTCAAAATGATACCCTGTGTCAATAAAGTAAATCGGATATTCGGGTTTGATGCGGCTCACCAAATGCAGCATTACTGCCGATGTCGTCCCGAACGACGAAGTGACCAGCACATCTTTAAAGGTGTTAAAAACTTGTGCAAGACGAGCATCAACAATCTTTGCCGAAAGCGATCGATTTATCTTTTCTTTATTAACCAGATACATATAGATTCCTGTTTGATTAATTGCCCTAAGTTTAATCGAAACACAATCTAACAGTGAGCATCCTAAAAGTCGAAAAAAATAATTATATCTGTCGAGCAACCATCAATCGACCGAATTCGCACAACGCGATCAATTTTGATGTGATGGATGAACTGGAAAACTTACTCGATGATCTGGAAGACAACCAGAATATTCGCTGTTTAATTTTGACCGGAGCCGGGGATGACACTTTTATCGCAGGTGGAGATCTCAAAGAATTCCATACTATTACAACAGCTGAAGAAGCCAAGCCAATGGCCCGGAAAATGTTATCCATTTTAACACGTATCGAAAAACTGCCCTGTTGGACGATTGCCGCCATTAATGGGGCGGCTTATGGTGGGGGATATGAAATGATGCTCGCTTTCGATTTCCGAATCGCTTCTCCGCAGGCCAGCTTTGGATTTACCCAGGGAAAATTCTACCTGCCGCCGGGCTGGGGCGGACTCACAAGGTTGGTGGAATGTGTGGGGAGATCGACGGCCTTGCAATGGCTGGCCGAGGCCAAAATTGTCGATTCACAAACCGCACTTGAGCATAACCTCATTAATCGTATTGCAAAAAACGATCTCTATGAAGAAGCCTGGAGTTGGGCGCAAGATCTCTCCAAAAATGATCGTCCGTTCATCAAGAACTTAAAGCGCGGGGCTATGCGTCTAACGTCAGCACGATGGAAAGCCATCGAAGCAGAGTTGGATTCTTTTGCCGAATTTTGGGAAAGCGACTTGCATGAAAAGAGGGTGGAAAAATTTTTAAATCGCAATGCCGAATCGACGGATGATAAATCATCAGGCTAAGAACCTAAATTAAAAAGCCTGCTTAAGCGATCACTTCAAAAAGAGCTATCCTTCAAAATTCCCCGGAGACTTACAGCTATCATTCCTTGACCTTTTTCCGCAGCATCATCTTAGTCTCGTACCGTTTCTGATCACGCATCAACTCAACGCGCATAGAGTCACCCTCTTCAAATTCACGGAGCAGTGCCTGAGCATGCATCTTACTTTGCACGCGCTCATCACCGATTTTCAGTATAATATCACCCGGAACAATACCGGCCTCAAAAGCCGGGCCGTCCCGATTAACATTTTTCACCAACAACCCCCGGATAGCCGGTAAATTATACTTTGCCACCAGATTATAAGTCATTTCCATAGTGTTGAAACCGGGATCATACGACAGTTGTACTTCTCCGGATGAGCTCAGCTGCTGAATAATTTTCTGAACACGATTGCTGGGTATTGCAAAGCCAAGGCCTACAAAACCGCTGCTCGTGCCACCGGTAAAAATAAAGGTATTCACGCCGATTACCTTGCCTTCGCTATCAACCAGCGGACCGCCGGAATTACCCCGGTTGATGGCCGCGTCGGTTTGAATCATATCCATATAAACTCGCGGCTCGTTGGGATTGGGACGAAAATCACGCTGCACAGCACTCACCACTCCAACCGTTACCGAAGGTTTGGCAGCTTCAAAAAGTCCGAAGGGATTTCCAACGGCCAAGGACCACTCACCTACTAATACACTGTCGGAATTACCAAATTCCGCGAAAGGAAATTCGCGATCGGCATTTATTTTCACTAAAGCCAAATCAGCCAACTCATCAGATCCGAGAACCTCGGCCTCATATTGAGAACCATCCGGTAACGAAACCATCACTTTTTTTGCGTTTTCGTTGGCAACATGTTGATTCGTTACTACCAACCCCTCTTTGCTGATGATAAATCCTGACCCTACGCTACTAACTTCCCGCTCAACCGGCACCGAAAGAAAACGATTATAAAATTCATCAAATGCCAATCTTCGTCCGCCCTGAACCGTCTCAGTAATAGTAATGCTAACCACAGCGGGGCTTACTTTCTTCACAGCCCGGGTTATTGCCGTCTGGCGGCTGGTATTAATTTGAGAATTGTTGCTTTTGACCTGAGAGGATATCGACGTCGGCTGTGCCTCAGAACCAGCCTGAGGATTTCCCGCTGTGTCTCCAAAAATTTGAGAAATATTAGCGCCCGACGCCCGATTTAACGGAGCAGGAACAGGAGATTCCGGACTATTTGTTTCCTGTGAACAACTCACAGTTAAAACTAGAGACAGAACAACTACAACTGTATAAACCGATCTTTTCGTCATCAGAAATGACTACCTTTTTATTACGACTTATCTACGCTAACCAGCTGTTTGGAACCAATCTCTATCAAATCCTCGATTGCTTTTTCGAGCGGACCGGGATGCCATGCCCCGGAAGCTTTTTTATGGCCTCCGCCACCCACTTTGCGCGCCCATTTATTCACATCAACATCGTTGCTTTTGGATCGAAGACTCATTTTTACACCGTCTCCCAGCGCCTTAAACAAAATAGCTGCCTTAATTCCGGTAACGCTAAGTGGATAAGCTACAAACCCTTCACAATCGTCATTTGTAGTGTTGGTTTCTTCCAGCATTTCTTTGGTAACGTACATAATGGCGATCTGATTGTCTTCAAATAATTCAATCGTGCTCATCGCTTTACTGAGCAAATGAAGCTGATTTAAACTTTTATTTGAAAACACTCTCTCTGCAATCTCATTGGGTCGAAAATCCCCAAGACGCAACAATTCCGAGGCTATATTCATTGTCTCGGGCGTAACGCTATCATACTGAAGAGATCCCGTGTCAGTTAAAATACCGGTATATAGGGCCTTTGCCGCCCGTTTATCAACTTGTGAGATATCATTTTGCAGAAAGAGATGAAAAATAAGCTCACAAGTCGAAGAAGCTTCCTCAACAGAAATGCTTAGGTCAAATCCGTCATGAGGATCGGGATGATGATCCACCATAAATGATGGCTTTGGATCATCTTTGATGTAGTCAGAATAACTTCCAAATCGCTTGGGTGAATTTCCATCCAACAACACAAAAGCATCGCATTTTTTAAGAAGCTGTTCGTCCGGCTTTTGGATAGGATAGTAATCTGTCAGCCACTGGAGGTTTAACGGAACATCATCATCATTAAAGGCAATTGCGTCGACTCCATTTTGTTCTAGCCATAAACATGTAGCCACTTGGGCACCAATACAATCACCGTCTGGACGGATATGTGAGAAGACACCTACGGTGTCAAACTCTTTCAATTTTTTTATAAGTTCCTCAAACATAATGGTCCATTAAACCGCGAAAAATAAGCTTATTAAAATGGTATATAGCTTTGAAGAAAGCAATATTTTTTTCACGGTAAAATCTTATTGCATTTAACCGTATCATAACCGCTTGATCACCGATAAAAACGTTTTAAGGCATATTTTATGAAAAGGATGCTCATTATTTGTGATGGAGATCCTCCATCCAAACAGTTATTGCGCAAATGTTGCGCAAAAGCGGATTACATAATCGCCGCCGACGGCGGGGGCAACATTGCCCTGCAGTTTGATGTCGTGCCGGATGTAGTCATCGGAGATTTAGATAGTTTTGAAAAAATAGATAATCCTTCCTTTAAAGTTATTTACAATCCAGACCAAGAATCCAACGACCTTGAAAAAGCGCTGACTCATGCCCGGCAGCAAAAAGGTTCGCACATTTGTATTCTAGGCGCAACGGGGCTTCGGGTGGATCAAACACTAAAAAACCTGTCGGTACTTAAACAGTTCAACCATCAGTTTGAAGAGGTGCGAATCAAAGACAATTACGGCGAAATACAAATTCTTGAACCTTCTTTTTGCGATGAATTTGATATAGGTACCCAGATCTCTCTTTTCCCGCTTTCCGGCAAAGTAACCGGTATTACGACTAGCGGACTCAAGTATCCCCTTAATAACGAATCTCTTGAAAACGGCGTCCGCGATGGATCTTCCAATGAAGTAGTTGAAAATTCCGTTCGAATTACTCACAAAAAAGGGGATCTGCTCCTATATATCGCACGAAAATCCCATTGAAGCCTTCCCGTTTTAGAAATATCTTTAATTCATTTTCAATATTTGACCCCTTAGAATCTTGACGGAACTCGAATTTACACTGCTCGACTGGGTACTTATTTTCTCCTACTTTGGATTGCTTGTTTACCTTACCTGGCAACGCGACTGGGATAAACTCGACGAAGAATCGTTCTTACTTTCCGGACGAAAAATAAGCCTGGGTGCCTTTGTTGCCACACTTGTTTCTACTTGGTACGGTGGAATTCTTGGCGTGGGAGAGTACAGTTACCAATTTGGTATTTCGCAGTGGCTGCTTTTTGGATTACCCTTCTATGTTTTTTCTGCCATGTTCGCATGGTTGCTGGCCGGAAAAATAAGGATGAATAAAGCCCTGTCTCTGCCGGAAGCCGTAGGTAATTTCTACGGGGAAAAAGCAGGACGATTTTCCGCCATCCCTATTTTTATACTCGTGAGCCCCGCACCTTATATTCTTATGCTCGGGCTCATCTTTCAATATCTTACCGGCGGGGCAGGTCATTTTTTATGGTATGCCAGTGCCGTTGCCTTGTTTTCGGTAGCCTATGTTGCTTTTGGGGGATTCAGTGCCGTCATCCATACCGATATATTACAAATTGCACTTATGTTTGGCGGGTTTATTTTACTGATAATTTTTGCAGGCATGAATTTCGGAGGCTTCGGTCAGCTGTGGGAGGTTATGCCAGCCGACTATCGCGACATTACCGGCGGCCAAGACTGGCAATATATTTTAGTTTGGTTTTTTATTGCCCTGTGGACATTTGTGGACCCGAGCTTTCACCAGCGCGCCGCCGCGGCCAAAGATCCCCAAACGGCAAAAAAAGGAATCTTCATTTCCATTCTGCTCTGGTCGGTTTTCGATTTCCTAACCATGTTCAGCGGTATTTATGGCTGGGCGATTCTCGGACCCGATCTGGCCGAACCCATAATGGTGTATCCATATTTGGCTAATGAACTGTTGCCCATCGGCCTCAAGGGATTATTTTTCGTTGCTCTACTGGCCACCATCATGTCCACTTTAGACAGCTATCTTTTCTTATCGGGACAGACCCTCGGCCGTGATTTACTGGTAAAGATTTTTCCGGATACCAGAAACAATACCCTAACCCGCATTAGCACATTAATTGCAGCTGTCTTGGGTATTCTACTCATTATCATTTATCCCAGTGTTATCGACTTATGGTATGTCATTGGGTCGGTGATGATTCCGGGGCTGCTTATTCCGGTGCTGGGGGTCTACTTACGGATATTTTCACTTAAAAAAGGATGGGTACTTCCTACAATGATCGGCAGTATTGGAGTATCGCTGTTTTGGCTGATCCTCGGGACATTGACCAGTGAAGCGGCTTATGAATACACCTACTGGGGCATCGAACCTTTTTATCCCGGGTTGGCAACCAGCGTTTTATTCTGG
>CAZYOD010000041.1:6801-10232 GCA_964648635.1 uncultured Balneolaceae bacterium
CCGAGGTTCAACTTGTGGATGGGAATAAGATACTTCATAGCCATAGCATCCTTTTCGATGTTTAACACTCCCGTACCGCGAAAATCGACAATGCAGTATCCTTCGAACGAACGCACCACTTCACCAATCCCGTAAAATTCGGGACATGGTCCGTAGTACACCAAATCGCCCAGCTGGATATTATTATCTGCCCTTCGGTTAAAAGGATAGATAACCGGCAGTCGATCCAATCGATATGAAAGACGTTTTCTTGTTCCCATGATCTCAAATATACGGGATTAGGATCCCTTTCTTCTAATGACAAATTTTCGGGTCTTCCTGTCAGGAGCCTCTATAAATATCCAGATCGCTTCGGGCGGGATAAGTTCTTCAATTCGCTCTGGCCATTCTATCACACAAACACCGTCGTTGTAGAAGTATTCTTCAGCACCAATTTCAAGAGCTTCGCGGGGTGATTCCATCCGGTAACAATCAAAATGATACAACGGGCAGTCTCCGAAATACTCGTGGATAAGAGTAAACGTCGGTGAACTAACTTCATCCTCGGTTACTCCAAATCCCCGAGCCAAACCTTTAACAAAATGTGTTTTCCCGGCTCCGAGACTTCCTTTGAGACAAACAATATCTCCGGCCTTAAGTTCCGAAGAAAATTCTTCTCCAAAGGCAATCGTCTCTTCCGGGCTGTGAGTCGTAAATTCTTCTTCCATTTTATTTCACTTCCTAAAAGATGGGAAAGTACAAGCTCTCTCGAGCTAAATCCATTACAACATCGATTTGGGACGAAGAGTAGCGATGGGCAGTATCATCTCTTCCATGCTGGCGCCGCCATGCAAAAATGTATCTCGGTACCGATTTTGGTAACGATGATAATTAGTGGGATAAACGAAGTAATAATCCTCTTTGGCAACCAGATAGTTGTTGGCATGCCCCGGCACTGGCAGCTGGTACTCTTTCGGTTTTTCAATGATGATGGTTGCATCGTCATTGGCCGATAAATTGCGTCCGTATTTATATCGAAGGCTTGTGGAGGTTTCCCGGTCGCCGTGCACCTTTGTATCCCGCAGGGCGCGAACCGCCCCGTGATCGCTGGTAACAACAATAACTACTTCTTTCTCGGCCAGGATTTTAAAAATTTCATATAGCGTAGAATGCTGAAACCAGGTTTTTGTCAGCGACCGAAAGGCGGGCACGTCCGGAGCTATCTCTTTGAGCACTTCCGAATCCGAACGGGAATGCACCAGCGTATCCACAAAATTATACACAAACGTGCTAAGAGGAACCTGCATATAATTGTGAAGGGTATCGGTAATTTTTCTTCCTTCTTCTGTAGTTAATATCTTTTCATACTTAACGTTTTTATCAATACCCTTCCGCTCAAGCTGCTTTAACAGCAACTCTTCTTCAAACTGATTTAGCGAACTTTCATCTTCTCCCTGCTGCCATAAATTGGGATAAATATCTTCAACCTCGAGAGGAAACAGTCCCGAAAAAATAGCATTGCGGGAGTACGGTGTAGCCGTTGGCAGGATGGAATAATAGAAATCGGTATCGATGCTGTAATCTTCACTCAAAAGGTTCTGAAACATCAGCCATTGGTCGTACCGCATACAATCGACAACAAGAAAAAGCGTAGTCTGTCCATTTTTCACATGAGGCAGTACATACTCATTAACTATGTCGATAGAAAGAGCGGGACGCTGAGGCGTTGTTTCCTTAAGCCAATATTTGTAATTGCGCTCGATAAACCGACCAAACATTTTATTTGCCTCATGATACTGATCATTCAATACCTGCCGCAGTGACTCATCCCCGGATTCCAGATCAAGATCCCAACGGGTCAGTTGCTTATAAATATCGATCCACTCCGTCCAGCTTGTATCATCGTGAATCTGTTCAGAAATCTCATTAAAATTGCGCAGATAGGATTGCGCAAATTTCTCGTTACGGATGCGGTGCCGCTCCAAAATCCGTTTAATGGTGAGAACAATCTGATTGGGATTAACAGGCTTGATCAAATAATCGGATATCTTTCCTCCGATCGCTTCTTCCATAATCGACTCCTCTTCGCTCTTGGTGATCATCACCACAGGAAGCGCCGCCTGTATCATCTTAATTCGATTAAGCGTGGCCAGCCCATCCATGCCCGGCATCTGCTCGTCCAGGAAGATAATATCGAAAGGCTGTTCCTGGATCAATGTAATCGCATCGTCACCATTGGTGACAGGAGTAACTTCAAAACCTTTATTTTCTAAAAAAATGATGTGTGGCTTCAGCTGATCAATTTCATCGTCAGCCCACAAAATACGCGTAGCCATTAAGTCCCTAAGGTTTAATTATTTTGAATCCCTAAGTTTGACAAATGGCTTCAATTTATCCAGTCGTTTTTGTGCAATTCCTTTTATTTTTTTTAGCTCATCAACAGATTTAAATTCTCCATTACTCGAGCGGTAATCTATAATCCGCCGGGCATAAACCGGACCAATTCCGGGAAGTGTTTCCAAGGTCTTCCTATCGGCCGAATTTATATTTATTTGCTCTTTTTCGGCAACCTTGTCCGTTTTTTCCTCTTTCTCTACCTTCTCCCCAACGGGTTCTTCAGTGGGCAACGTATCCTTCACAGTCACAAACTCCTGCTCCGTTTCGGACGGAAAATACTGGTCCATCAAGCGTTCTTCTTCGGCTTTGAGCATCGCTTTTCTTTTTTCAAACTGTTTTTCAAGTTCGAGATAGTGACCTTCTTCAAATGGCACCGTTGGTGACAGAGCAAAGTTTGCACTTCCCATCACAAACAGCAGTACCACCAATCCCGAAACAGCCTTACGTTCGGCCGGAGTAATCTTAAGGCGTTCCAGCCAGAAAAATATTTGCCTTTTCATGATCTCTCCTCAATAATTTCTCTCGGATTTCATAAGTAAGACCGCTTAGCAACTTAATCCTTACAAAAACGCCTAAAATCATCTTGTTTAGAGCCTAAAATAATTCGATGTTTGGCTTCTGCTATGGAAACAACAAAAATATATCACTACCAAAACCTGTCGATTTCTTACAATCGAGTGGGCATGAAAACCGGAAGACCGCTGTTGATCCTCCACGGCTGGGGAAGCAGCAAGCAGGTGATGATGCCTTTGGCAAAAGAGTTAGCTGAAATCAGGGACTGCTACGTACTCGACCTACCGGGATTCGGCAACTCTTCAGTGCCCCACGAAGCATGGAATGTGAATAACTATGCAGACATGGTTCAGCAGTTTATAAAAGATCGGGAATTTGAAAAAGTTGACCTGCTGGTGCATTCTTTTGGGGGACGCATAGCGCTCAAATTGTGCGCGCGTCCCGATGCAAAGCAGATGATCGACAAGGTACTGATTACCGGCGGCGCCGGGATGAAACCGAAACGGAGTGTTTTCTTCTATCTGAAGAAGTATACGGCAAAA
>CAZYOD010000041.1:10242-11978 GCA_964648635.1 uncultured Balneolaceae bacterium
CCATCAGATCCTAACACAAGGCTAAGGTCATAGTCTATATTATTTGAAAAAATACACTGCCAAATTTTTGAAAGCCCCCTTCATGATCTTGCCGTCTTCACTTCGGGAAAAAGCACTTACCTGGCTGCGGCAGACTTCGGCTTGGAAGGCACTCGGGTCCAGTGATTACAGCAAACTTAGTGGCGTTATGCGTCAAACATTTGTTAAAACGGTGACGGAATATTTAGAAAAGTCACTGCCGGAAATTCCCCATGAAGTTTTGTTACTCTGGGGAAAAAATGACGAAGCAGCTCCGCTGTACCAGGCCGAACGTATGGAAAAAGGAATAGATAATGCTGCGCTGGTAGTTATCGATCATGCCGGACATTATGCTTTCCTGGACCGTCCTTCACATTTTGCATCTGTTGCCAAGGCGTTTTTTAAGGGATGAAAAGCCAGTTCCCGACACTTTGAAAGTAACGGAGTTTTACTTTTCCTCCTCAAGCTCCCGCTCTTTAAAGTTGTCATCAAAATAATTATACCACTTGCGAAACGGACGAAAAGCATTTTCAGGATCAAACGGACGCTTGTATTCGCTCTGGCGGCATTCCTCACTGCAGCAGCCTTCCATCATTTTAGCGCCCTCCTCCGAGCATACAAACAGCTTGTTGCACTCCATATTTGCACAGTTAATATAAGTGTCCGCCGGCTTGCCGGTAATCTCGCAACGGGCTATCGGCTCCATATCATCCTCATTAACGGGCACCACCAGCCGGTCATCAAATACAAAGCATTTGCCTTTATAATGCTCTCCGCCCTCTTCATTAGCGTAACGCAAAATTCCACCGTGCAGTTGATTTACATCGTGCCAACCCTTCTCTTTCATCAGTACTGAAAACTTTTCGCAACGGATGCCGCCGGTGCAATACATCAGCACTTTTTTGTCTTTATCAATCTCTTCCTCAACATGTTCAAGCCATTGAGGGAAGTCATAAAAATTTTCTACTTCCGGTGTTATCGCCCCCTCAAAATGGCCGATTTTTGACTCATAGTCATTTCTGACATCGATGAGTACGTAATCCTTATCAGATTCCATCACCTGCTTCCACTCCTGCGGTTCAAGATATTTTCCGCCGTCAGCGGGATCCACACCATCCTTATGGATAGCCACCAGCTCATCGCGCGTTTTACATTTCAGCTTAGCGAACGGCACGTAATCGCTGGTATCGGTTTTAAAATCAATGTCGCCGAAACCCGGAATACTCGTTAAATGCTCTTTGTAATTCGCAACCTGTTCGGGAGTGCCGCCGAGCGTCCCGTTGATTCCTTCTTCGCCGATATAAATTCGTCCCTTTACGCCGAGTTCTTTACAAAATTGTTTATGCTCGACACAAAATTTTTCGGGATCATCAATTTTAGTAAATTTGTAATATAATATTACTTCGTACATGGTTTCTTTTCATTTTTTACCACTGAGGCACTTAGATCACTAAGCAATTTTTTATCTTCCTGTTCCCTTAGTCGACTTAGTGTCTAAGTGGTTATATCATTTGCAGATGCCAAAAATAAGGCTAATTTTGGAAGAAATTAACTTTTTGTAGCTTAGATTTATTGTTGATGAAACATCCGGTTTATTTATCGCTATTGATCCTATTTGTGTTCTTCGGATTCGCAGGCACAGCCTTTTCTCAAGGTCATCTTGCTGATAAACCTTCTGATGTATTTCGATCAATTGATCAAGATTTTAGGCAAGGTAG
>CAZYOD010000042.1:0-2964 GCA_964648635.1 uncultured Balneolaceae bacterium
GTTTTTACATCCAATAATCGCTACTTAATACTATTTGTATGTGCAAGCATTTAATGTGCTTATAGCCATCGGGTACTTTATACGGCTAACAGATTCTTCAATCCAGCATTATTTATACCCGTTGAGGAAGTTGGACAAAAGATTCATTTGTTAACAACTCGAAACCTTTTCCCGAGATTTAATAAATACTCGAAGCCTGACGAAGTATTCAAAAACACATCGATTCTCTATACGTCATTAAATAAAAAAGGCCGAACATTTTTCATTGCCCGGCCTAACTTCACCTAATTGCTTCAGTTTTCAATCGTAGTATTTTCCAGATTTAATTCGGCATCGGGCCGCGCCACTTGTTCACCTTTCAGGTATTGGTTAAACCAGCGCATCATCCGCAGGTTATAATCGTAACGCGCTGTTGATTTTCTATTTCCGTGCCCTTCCTCCGGATACAGAACAAGCCGAACCGGCGTATCGGTGCGTGTTTTAATATGACGATACAACTCATACGACTGGCTGGGATCGACCCGGGTATCTTCTTTACCATGCATAATTAGCAACGGCGTTTTTGCCTGTTCCGCATAGTAGATGGGGCTGCGCTCCAAGAATCCTTGGTAATCTTCCCATATACGCTCGCGGGCATGAACATGATATAATTCCTCGGGGATGTCGCTGGTTCCCCACTTCGAAATGTTATCACTGATCCCAACAAACATTACACCGGCAGCAAACCGATCGGTATAGCGTGTTGCCATCCATCCGGTGGCATAACCTCCGTAAGAACCGCCGGTTACTCCTACTTTTGCAGAATCGGCAACACCGACTTCAATCAACTCATCAACACCGGCAACAATATCGTCAAATTCTGCACCGGCCAAATCGCCCTGACTGCTTTTGGCAAACGCTTCTCCACGGCCGGTACTGCCTCGATAGTTGGGATAAAAAACAAAGTATCCTTGTCCTGCAGCTACTTGCCCCGGATCAGAATATCCCGTAACCCAACCGTTATTATAGTGGCTTTCCGGACCGCCGTGAACCGTAGTAATCAGCGGATATCTCTGGCCCTCTTCGTAATCGGTGGGGAAAACAAGAACTCCTTGCAGCTCGGTGCCATCCGCAGCTGTCCAGCTCACTACCTCTTGCTTACCCAAATTTTTCTCATTCAGCCAAGGATTGCTGTTCGTTAATCTAACCGGCTCTCCGGATTCCGAATCCAGTCTATATAATTCTTGGGGATGGGTCGGCGAATCGGCTTCAAAAAGCAGCGTTCCATCCTCTGAGCGGTCAAATCCGGACAAATTGATTTCTCCTTTATCAACCATGGTTTCCATCTCTGACCCGTCTGCTTTAATGCTACCAAAAGTTGACCATACTCCCTGGCTGGACAAATAATGCAGCGTATTTTCATCGATCCACTCAACCTGCTCGAACATTCCCTCGTAATCGGGTTCTAGTTGTGTTGGCTTACCACCATCCGCCGAAACTACAAAAAGACGCCCCGCAATGGGATCGTTGATGTCAGCTGCAGCAATCAGTGCCAACTCACTTCCATTGGGGCTCCATCGGATATCTCCCAACTTGCCCTCATGTTCTACTTCTGCCAATACTTTTTCGCCGCGATTATCAACAATAACCACTTGCTGACTCATGTAATAATCATCAACCATCGGTGAGGGGGCTATAGCTACGGCCAATTTTTCGCCGTCGGGACTCCAACGCATCTGATAAATAGATCCTTCAAGCTGTATTTGGTGTGCCTGATTATCTTTTTCGTTTACATTGGTGATAAATCCGCGTCGCTGCTTCAAATTTTCCTCATATATCTCCGGCTGATAGGGCAGTGGCGACTTTTCTTGTTCCATCGTATCCTCCGCCATAAACGACAAATGGCTTCCGTCCGCCGCCCACGAATAGCTTGCAATAGAGGTCGGGAATGAATAGATCTTTTGAGCTTCGCCCCCATTCATAGAGATTTCGAATAGAGCGCTAGGCTCTTCCGTTGACCGACTACCCAAAAATGTAATTGTATTATGGTCGGGCCGAAAAGCAATATTGCTTACACTCATTGTAGTTACAAATGGAATGGCATCACCGCTTTTCAAATCGATTAGGTAAAGATGACTTTCTGCGGGCTTATTCTCCTCGCGCGGATCAGCCTGCACGCTAAGTGAGTAAATAGCCTGCTCTCCCGAAGGTGTAATCGCAATTTCATTTACTTGTTGGATTTGAGCCACATCTAAAGGCGTTAAAACGGAATCGGTTTGAGCCGATAACTGCCCGGCTGATATGAAACAAATCACCCAAACTGCTAAAAATAACTTTCTTAAGTTTAATGCTTTCATACTGATATGATTTAGTCCTTCTTTTAACTGTGTATTAATACAACGGTTATAAAAGAAGATTTTGTTCACTTTAGTTCTATTGATGTTTATTTATTTCAAAACCTATTTGAAAACAACTCCCTTGCTCTGATGTAACTTTCAGCTGACCTTCGAGCTGCTTTGTAAGCGTATTAATGAGCGTCATCCCAAGGGAAGATTGCGTTTTCGCATCAAAATCATCAGGTAAACCACAGCCATTATCGCTGACAACTATCAAAACTTGATTATCATTTTCTCTTAATGAAATATGAATTATTCCCTCATCCCGATCAACAAATGCATGTTTATAGCAATTAGTAATCAGCTCATTTAGTAACAGCCCACAGGGAATTGCCTTACTAACTGTCAGTACGATGGAATCCATATCTTTTTCTATCCTGATATCCTTATCGAGATCTCGCATTGAGCCCACAATCATCCCCATCAAATCGTTGATATATTTATCGATGGCAATTTCTGAGAAGGATTCTGAGCTGTATAATTTTTCATGTACCATCGCTATCGACTGGATACGCGATTGACTCTCTTTGAGCTTGTCGAGGAGCTGTTCATCCTCAGTATTAAACACTTGCATTTCGAGCAGTCCCGA
>CAZYOD010000042.1:3064-6994 GCA_964648635.1 uncultured Balneolaceae bacterium
CTCACGCGCATCTTTACCGATAAGTTCTTCATGGCTGTAACCAAAAAGCTCCGAAGCACGTTTATTGCAGTTTAGGATCGTGCCATCGTAATTAAGCTCAAAAATTGCATCAAAGGATAGTTCTGCAAAAGCCCGATATCGTTGTTCGCTTTCCTCCAGTTTTTGCTCCGCTTCTTTGCGCTTCGTAATGTCGCGATTGATGCCTACCCAGTATTCATATTCTGCCTCATCAGCTGGAAAAGGCACCATATCCAATTCTGTCCAGTAGATAGAGCCGTCCTTTTTATAGTTGATGAACTCTTCGCGGAGTGTTTTGTGCTGCTTAATCTTACTGTTGATACCCTCGAGCACTTCTTTACTGGTCTTGGGACCGTGTAAAAACGTTGGGGTGCGTCCCATTACTTCCTCCGCTTGATATCCGGTAAAATCTTCAAACGCCTGATTTACAAAGATAATTTTCGATTTCAGCGGATTATCCTTGGGGGCCTTTGTCACCACAACCATATCATTCAAATTGTCGATTGCGTGCTGTTGTAGCTTTAATCTCTCGTTCTGTTCCTTAAGCTGGTTTTCTGCTTTATTTTGATACCGTATCTGTTTTTTAAGCTTACGATTAGCGGTTGAAAGCTCCATTGTACGCTTCTCGGTTCGCTTTTCCAGCGTCATACTCATTGCCCGGAGTTCCGCTTCCGCTTTTTTCTTTTCCGTAATTTCTACCGCTGAACCTACAACCGTACCGAACGTTGCTGTGGCTTCCGAAACATATTTCACTTCATCCCGAAACCATAGATAATGCCCCTCTTTATGTCTCAAACGAAATTCAATGACAGCATCACCTTCCTTCTTAAGCTCCGTGTACAAAGAACTAACCTTTTGACGATCAGCTTCATGAATGTTTTCGATCCAAAGTCTTTGATCTGCTATAAACTCCTCTTTTTCATATCCTAATAATTCAGATACATTGGAACTAACATACAAAACCGGAAAACCATCATTTATAGCATGCTGATGAAAAATTACCGAGCTGGTTTCCATAAGTGCTTCAAATGGAAATACCGCTTGGCTACCTTGACTTTTAGGCTCCGGCATATGGGCGCAGTATATTAATTCAATTAGTTAGTCCATCCAGATTTTGTAGGTGTAAGTATAAGAAGTATTGTTGTAAAATGAGCTGGATTTAGGAGGCAACTAAATCCTTAGCACTATTTGATCGTCCCGAATACTAGATCATAAACACCTTTTTTATATATAATCCGTAAGATATGAGCTCAATAATAAGAATCAACATGTGGTCGGGACCCCGAAATGTTTCTACGGCCATAATGTATTCCTTTGCCCAGCGCAGCGATACGCAGGTAGTAGATGAACCTTATTATGCTCATTACCTGATTCAAGGTGGGGCAGATCATCCCGGTCGGTCTGAAGTTCTCGAAAGCCAGCCGGGAAATCCCGAAGAAGTAATTAGAAACTTACTTGGCAAACAACAGGATCGGATTTTGTTTTTAAAAAATATGGCTCATCACATGATCAATATGGGTAATGAACTTGATATGTTTATTGAGAAATTTCAGCATGTTTTTTTAATACGAGATCCTGCGGAAATGCTAATATCACTGGATAAAAGCCTGCCAAATCCCACGCTCAGAGATACAGCCTATAAGCGTCAGCTTGAACTTTTTGAGAAGGTTAAAGCAAAAGGAATTTCTCCGCTGGTTATTGATTCCAAAGAATTGCTAACGGATCCGAAATGTGTACTCTCTAAACTTTGTGATCAGCTCAAGATTCCTTTTGAAGAAACAATGCTAAACTGGGAACCGGGACCAATTCCTGAAGACGGTGTTTGGGCAAAATATTGGTATAAAAATGTCCACCGTTCTACTGGATTTAAACCCTATCAGCCCAAAGAAGATGATTTTCCAAAGCATTTAAAAGAGCTTTATAATATATGCAAGCCGATTTATGATAAATTGCTTGCATATACAATAAAAATTACAAAAAAATAATCTGCCATGGATGAACATACCACCATTCCCGATTCCCGCAACAAAAATATCAAGGTCTGGATAGATGGGGCGCTATACAAACGAGACGAGGCCAAAATTTCAGTCTTCGACAGCTTGGTTCAGGGCGGCGACGGGGTTTGGGAAGGGCTGCGTGTTTATGATGGCAAAATATTTGCGCTGGAAGAACATTTGCAGCGGCTCCAAAACTCGGCCCATGCTATGGCTTTTGATGATGTACCATCTAACGACGAAATTAAAGGGGCTATTTTTTCTACGCTCGAAGCCAACAACATGCGGGACAACACCCATATTCGTCTCACGCTTTCTCGGGGAAAGAAGATTACATCCTACATGGATCCGCAGGTTAATCAATACGGGCCAACCCTTATTGTGCTGGCGGAATGGAAGCCGCCCATCCATCGCGACAGAAAGGGGTTAAGACTGGTCACTTCATCCATCCGCCGCAACCCTCCGCAATGCATTGACTCCAAGATCCATCACAATAATTTGATCAACAATATTCTTGCCAAAATCGAAGCCAATGCAGCCGGTGTTGACGGGGCAGTGATGATGGATATTGAAGGTTATGTGTCGGAGGTTAATGCCACTAATATATTTTTTGTGCAGGAAAAAAATGTTATCACTCCTTTTGCTGACAGCTGCCTGCCAGGTATTACGCGGCAAATTGTCATCGACCTTTGTGAAGAAAATGATATTCCTGTCAGGGAAAAACGTATCAGTATGGCAGAAATGTATTCGGCGGATGAATGTTTTACTACCGGTACAATGGGTGAGCTTGTTCCGGCGATCGAAATCGACAAACGAGTAATTGGAGATGGTGCTAAAGGACCTATTACAGCCAAGCTCCAAAAACTGCATCAGCAGCTGGCCGAATCAACAGGTGAGCCGTTGCCATTTTAAAAAAGGATAACAATTCATTAAATAGTTTGTTAGATTTATTTAAACAGGTCTAAGTTATCTACTTTAGCTATGAAAAAAAGACATTCTATCCTACTGTTATCAGGTTTTTTTCTCGCAATAATGCTTGGGTGTTCCTCTAGCGGTACAGTAAATCAAAATGATGAGCAAAAAATCAGTTCCGAACATACCTGGACATTAAAAGACCATCTGCGCAGACAGTCTGGTGTCCGTATTACAGGCACCGGCTCAGCTACTCGTGTTATTATACGAGGAGAAACTTCGACCAGCAGTCCCACCAATCAACCGTTATTTGTAATTGATGGACAAAAGGTTGGACACAGCTTTTCCAATGCAGATGAATTACTATATGAGGGGGAAATAAAATCTCTGGACGTTTTACCTCCTTCCAAATCCGTTCAATATGGAATGGAGGGACATTACGGTGTTATTGTTATTTACACTAAGTAACACCGCCGAAGTTTATTGTTTGAAATAGTTGCCCGGATAGTTATTATAAAACATTATACCTGACACTTTAATCAATCCCTACCGTTATGAAAGGGTTAAATGAAGGTATTAGTGTTGTACTTTTGTTGTGCCTGCTGATTGCAAGCGGATGCGCTTCAAGTGGCACTACAAGCCAACAGAGTACAACCCAGAATACTAGTATTGTAAACTACTGGACCCTGGAAGATTTTCTCCGCCGAGCAAACGGAGTTCAGATCATAGACAGAGGAGGCGAACTTCAAGTTACCATTCGAGGAAACAGTTCAATAGGAAACCCCGGCAATCAACCGCTTTATGTAGTGGACGGGCAGAAAGCAGGCAGAAGCTTTTCGCGAGTCTCGAGTATGTTTTCGAGAGGCGAAATTATTTCTGTCAAAATTCTTCCGGCCGGAGCAGCTAGTCAATATGGTATGGAAGGTAATTACGGAGTTATTCTCATTACGTCTAACAGAGGTTTGTAGCGAAGAATAATATTGGCTCATGATTCTGCACCTTTGAA
>CAZYOD010000042.1:7094-11946 GCA_964648635.1 uncultured Balneolaceae bacterium
TCCGGGTTCATCTCGATAACTACAAACGGAATGCCGGTATCACGCATTACTTGCACAAGATGACGTCCCGCAGGACCATATCCGACAATTATTACGTGGTCTTCCAGCGGTGTTTCAACTGTTTTTTGTGCATCTGTCTTTGAGGCTCGTGCTAAATGCCGAAGGGGAGTTTTGCTTAACAATTCTCCCAGTGAACTGCTTTTATGAAATTCAAAAGGAGTAATTATCATAAGTAGAACGGCTACTGCAATAAATGTCTGGACGCCGGGTTCACCCATTCCCGCAGGCGATAATCCCGCCTCGCGTCCAACCCGTTCAAGGACAAATGAAAACTCACCAATCTGTGCCAGCATCAATCCGGAGGCTGCAACCACACGAATGGGATATTTTAACGTTATCAGGCTGGCGGTTGTAATTACAAATTTGAGGATCACCACACCCACTGCAGTGCCCAGGATAATCAACGGTTTTTCAATCACGTAACTGAGGTTTAACAACATACCTACTGAAACAAAGAAAACGGCGTTGAAGATTGTTCTCAGCGGCAGTATTTCGCTGATAGCCTGTTCGCTAAAATGGCTTTCGCTCACTACCAGTCCCGCCAGAAAAGCACCCAGTGCCAAACTTACACCTACCATGTTCGTCAGAGCTGCCGTCCCAAAGCAGATAGCCACGACGGTGAGCAGAAACAGCTCTTGCCTTCGGGTTTTGGCCACCTGCTCTAAAATCCACGGGACAATACGTTCGGCTAACAAAAGCACAGCTGTAATTAGTACGCCCGCTTTAAGCAATACCCACCCGATGTCCGAAATGGTTTTGGATTCGCCCGCCAACATGGGCACGAGCAATACCATCACAATAATGATAAGATCCTGAAAAATTAGAACAGCCAGCGAAAGTTGTCCCGAGGGCGTATCCGTTTTGTCTTCATCGCTTAGCAAGCCCAAAATTATAGCGGTACTGCTGAGCGCCACCAAGCAACCGGTATAAATAGCCGAATTCCAGTTGATGCCCCAAAAATAAAAGATTAGAGCTACAATTCCGGTCGTAAGAGCCACCTGAAGCCCTCCGCCTAAAAATATGGCCTTTTTTATTCGGGATAATTTCTCCAGGCTAAACTCGATTCCGATTGTAAACAGCAGCAAAATAATACCTATCTCGGCCAACATATCTACCAACTCCTGATCCTGTACCAATCCCAATGCATTGGGACCAATAACTACACCGGCTATTAAAAATCCGACAATGGGTACAATTTTGAATCGGTAACACAAGTAGGCGATCCCCACACTAACCGTAAAAAGAGCTACAAGTTCAGTCAAAAAGGGTAGTGTAACAGCAGTTACCATCGGTTACTCTCTATTTTAATTGCCGGATTCTCGTGAATAATCCTTTGCTTATACAATGACCATCCGCCAAATGTTTGGGTGACATGTAAAGCAAACAGGATCTTAAAATAAGTCATACATCTGTGGGTTTCGTAATACCTCGACTCCTGATTGTAAAAGGTAATCAAAAAACTTTTGCATCAAACGAATTTTTAATACAAAGGATTATAACACTTCCAGAGAGCCACATAAAACTCAAAACCAATCCGACGATATTATCTCCGTTAAAGTTGTTGAGCCAGAACGGCGACAATCTTTTCCGCTCAAACTCGAACGGAATTTAGCTGGTCCTCAAGGTCAGCTACCAGCAGCTTTCAATATTTCATTGGCAATAGAGATAAACAGCAGAGATAAGACGGAAATATAGGTGATCCTCCTGAAGAATAAATGGAAGATATGTGAGCCATGAATATCTATTCGAATTAAGCTCTGTAGTAATTATCTTTCGGCAAACAAACAGACGATAATATGAGCTCAATTATTGAATCTTATAAACTTGGTAATATCGCTGTGGAAATCAGTGAAACCGATCATCCCCAAAAGCTGAAAGTCGAGTGCAACGACGGAAATTTTCATTCAGAGTTTACTGTCCGCAAATACGAGTACAAAAACTATAAACGCCACATGAACCAGCGCATCAAAAACGCCTATAAGGAACAATATAAAGAGGACGAAAAATAATTTTTGGCAGTTTATTCCCTCACTGCATCTAGCCGGTTAAACAAAGTTGTTACTTTTACTTCTTTACAACCGATACTCAGTTATTCATACAGATATTCGCCGGTCCGAGACATATGCATCAGGCGATCCACGCGATCTTGTGTTTCGGGATGAGTAGAAAACAGACTCATAAAACGTCCACCGCTAAACGGGTTTACCGGAAACATGTGCGAAGTTGAGCGCATCGCCGTTTCGGATACTTGCATTGGGATTTGCTCGGCAGCCTTCTCAATACTTTGCAATGCAGAAGCCAGCTGTTGCGGAGCACCTGAAATTTCAGCTCCGGTACGATCCGCTTCATATTCACGGGTTCGACTAATGGCAGCCTGTAACATTGCCGCAGCTATGGGCGCTGTTATCAGAACAATTAACGCTACCAGCGGATTGGAACCGCGATCGTTACCGCCAAGTGGGATAAAGTAGGCGAATTGAGCCAGCATACTCAATGCGCTAACAACTGTAGTAACTATAGTCTGCGTTAGGATATCCCGATTTTGGATATGAGCCAACTCGTGCGCTATGACGCCCCGTAGCTCTTGCTCATCAAGGGATTTCAAAATACCCTGCGTAACCGCAACGGCTGAATTTTCGGGATTACGTCCCGTTGCAAAAGCATTCGGCTGATTTTGGGGAATAATATAAAGCGCCGGCATTGGCAAGTCCGCTTTGCGGGTCAACTCTTCGACCATCCCAAATAAACGGGGATGCGAATTGCGATCTACCGGCTGGGCTTTGTACATCCGAAGTACGATTTTATCCGATTTCCAGTAACTGAAAAAGTTCATACCCATCGCAAAAATAAAAGCAATGATAAGCCCCGTAGAGCCGCCTAAAACCTGACCGACCAGCATAAAAAGCACGGCCACCAGCGTCATTAAGAATACTGTTCTAATACTATTTCTGTTCATTTTCAGATAATGTTTAAGTGATTTCTTAGCGTCTTGAATAACGTTTTTAGGAGTGCGTTTGTTTCACCGCCAATACTAAATTATGCATAATGTTACATGGCGTCCTGTTTATGAGATTAATCAATTATCTGCTATCATAAACATCGAATTTACGAACTAAATATATCTATGGAATCCCGGATCAAAAAACTTGAAAAGCAGGCTCGCAAACTTGAACCTACTGCCAAAAAACGCAAAGACCTGTGGCGACAGGCACAGAGTTACGGAGAAACATTCCTAACTCACCTTCCGGAAAAACAGGCTTATGTTGAATCCAAACAAATGGGGCGCGGCGTTTATGATTTACCTTTCGGTAACCAACCCAAAAATATTGATCAGGTTCTTGAGGTTCTGGAATCCGAAGTGGATACGCCGGGACTCAATCCCGCCTCCGGAAAACACGCAGGTTACATTCCGGGTGGCGGCCTTTATCCTTCTGCCATTGCTGACTACCTGGCAGCAGTCACGAACCGCTATACCGGAGTTTTCTTTTCGTCACCGGGGGCTGTCCGCATCGAAAATATGTGCATCCGCTGGATGTGCGACCTCATTGGCTATCCCAAAAAAGCATCCGGCAACTTAACCTCGGGAGGATCAATCGCAAATTTGATAGCACTTGTAGTTGCACGCGACCATACTGGTATCAAAGCTGCCGATTTCGATCGCATTGTTATCTACACAACCAGACAAGTTCATCATTGTGTGATTAAAGCGGTAAAATTTGCAGGGCTTCAAGAGGCAACCGTCCGCACCATTGAGATGGATAACCAATTTCGAATGAAGTCCGACCTGTTGGAAAAACAGATTATATCCGATAAAGAAGAGCAGCTTCTTCCATTGACAATCTTTGCATCGGCCGGTACCACGGATCTCGGAGCCGTGGACCCACTTGATAAAATCGGACAAATCGCACGGCGGCATAAATTATGGTTTCATGTAGATGCGGCTTACGGCGGTTTTTTTCTGCTTACCGATCACGGGAAAAAAATTATGAAGGGCATAGAAAAATCAGACTCGGTCACCATCGATCCCCATAAAGGATTATTCCTGCCATACGGATCGGGGGCACTGCTGGTAAAGGATGGGCAACAGTTGTATGACTCGCAGCATATGACAGCCAACTACTTGCAGGATACTTTGAAAGCAACCGAAGAAGCTTCACCGGCGGATCTTTCTCCCGAGCTCTCAAAGCATTTTCGGGGATTGCGGATGTGGCTGCCGCTCCAGCTTTTTGGAATTCAGCCTTTCCGCGCTGCACTAGACGAAAAATTGCTGCTTACGCGCTACTTTTATGATAAAATTCGTGCTATTGATGGAATGGAAGTGGGTCCGGAACCTGAGCTTTCGGTAGCGGCCTTTCGGTATATTCCTGATTCGGGGGATCCCGATGCTTTTAACAAAAAGCTGGTTGACGAGATCCACAAGGACGGGCGGGTTTTTCTCTCTTCAACCCATATCGAAGATAAAACTTACCTGCGCATAGCAGTGCTAAATTTCCGAACGCATTTAGAAGAGGTTGATTTAATTTTGTCTATTCTTCGAGAGAAGATTCGCAAACTTGAAGGCAAGTAAGCTATTCAAAATCTAAAGTATGCTGATCGATCTTCTCCGCTTCGGACAGGTTAAGCTGATCCATCAACTTTTTGTATCGAATATCCTGCTTTAATTCATCCCAAACAGGATCAGAAAATATAAATAGTACTTTGCCGATTTTATCATCTATCGCGCGCTGAAGGTGAAAATAAACTTCGTCATATTTTTTTAGTCCCAGATAGATTAACGCAATATCGATAGAGG
>CAZYOD010000043.1:0-11906 GCA_964648635.1 uncultured Balneolaceae bacterium
GGCATCTTTAGCATCGTCTTTTTTAACTGGTGCTACTTCACCGCTATCGAAGAGGTCTCACTGTCTATAGCGGTGATTCTGTTATATACCGGACCTGCTTTCGTGGTGATCTTATCCCGCATCTTCTTTAAAGAGCCGATGACCAATCGAAAAATTGGTGCCCTGGCTCTGACGATTTTGGGATGTGCTTTGGTCGTCAGACTATTCCCCGCCGGTGATCAACAAGTTTCGTGGTACGGCATTCTAGTGGGACTGGGTTCAGGTTTCGGCTATGCGTTATACAGTATTTTCGGCAAGCACGCCCTCAAAAAGTATAAGCCGATTACCGTTATTACATATACATTTCTCTTTGCCGCAATTGCATTACTTCCCACCAGTGGTATTACCATTGAGACAGGTCAATTGGACTCCAGGCGTGTCTGGATGCTGATTATGGGGCTCGGTTTTTTTCCAACGGCACTGGCGTACATGCTCTATACCACGGGATTGTCGATGATCGAAAGCGGCCGCGCCTCCATTACCGCAACTATAGAACCTGTTGTTGCAACGCTGCTGGGGGTTTTTATATTTAATGAGTTACTTACGCTGTACCAAGTGGTTGGAATCTTGCTGATCCTTTCAGCGGTAATATTGATACAGCTAAAAAAGAAAGTGGCTTTGGTTACATGATATGGTTACAAAAACGACAATCTAAACTATTTTGCTGAGCTTGGCTCAGTATCTCTTTCAGAATCTGATATGAACTGGGAATGGTAATCCATAAATAAGTTTATGCAGTTATGAATCAACAAATATCGAAATGGGCATGGGGCAGCGTAGGCTTTGGAATACTGGCAGCTCTGTTGCTACTATTTTCGGGATACGGTTATCAATGGGAATGGTGGGGACTCGGCACGGCTTTCACCTGGTTAATTCCCGTCAGTGCGGTAGCGGGACTCATCAGTTTTTCGTTGGCTCTCTTTTTTGGATTCGCACGACGGGATCATCCCGAAAAAAAAGGGGCAGGGGTTACCGCAATAGGTTTAGTTCTCAGTATTGTAGTGATGGGTACGGTGGCATACTGGTTTACTGAGGCTCAGAAATATCCACCTATACACGATATTTCGACAGATATTGAAAATCCGCCGAAATTCCGTGCTATTGTCCCCCTCAGAGCTGATGCATCTAACGATACAACCTATGGAGATCAGGAGAAAGCTGATCTGCAGCGCCGGTATTATCCCGATGTACAAACGATTCAGTTGGACATGGAATATGATGAAGTTTTTGATCGGGCACTGCAAGCTGCTGAGGAGATGCCATGGGAAGAAATCGTGACCTCCGACCGTCAGGCGGGGCTTATCGAAGCTTACGACAAGCTGCCCTGGTTCGGTTTTATCGACGATGTGGTGATTCGCATTGATACTGCTGATACCACGGGCCATTATAAAATTGACGTGCGTTCTGTCTCACGTATCGGCCGGGGTGATATAGGGGTAAACGCCCATCGAATCCGGGAATATTTAAATCAGGTATCAAAACAATGATTTTATCGGGATGGGAATTCTTATTATCGGCAATGTGATTGATAGTGACTTGTATCGGCATATAAGTCAATATTTGTAATTATCCGCTTAAATGCCGATAATTAAACCTTATGAAAGCAGTTATTACCGGTGATATTATAAATTCGCGGAATCTTTCGCCTGCAGATGCGCTGGCAGATCTAAAGTCAGTATTAAAAATTTACGGGCAGAATCCCGGAGAATGGGAAATTTACAGAGGAGATAGCTTTCAACTGTTTATAAAAAACCCTCGAGACAGTTTGAAAATTGTAATGCATTTAAAAGCAATACTGAAGACTCAAAAGGAAAGAGATGTTCGGATGGCTATTGGGATAGGGGAGGTTTCCTATCATGCAAAAGCTGTAACGGAATCCAATGGTGAGGCATTTGTACGATCCGGAGATAAATTCGAGCAGTTAAAGAACGATAAAGTAAATTTAGCAATAAAAAGTCCATGGAGAGAATTTGACGATGAAATGAACCTTTATATTCGACTGGCTCTAATTGCAATGGATAATTGGAGCAAAGCTTCGGCTGAGTTTATGAATGCCCAATTAATGAATGAGGAAAAGAATCAGGAAGAACTGTCAAAACTTTTGGGCATTGGACAATCATCCGTAAGTGAGCGAAAGAAAAGAGCACATTACGATGTGCTTCTGCAACTGAAAAAGAGATTTAAAACCAGAATAGAGCAATATTTGTAAATGATATTACTGAACAAATTACTGCTGGCACATTTATTGGGAGATTTCTTACTCCAGTCTCCTAAAATGATTGAGCATAAGCACGAGCATAAACTGCGCTCAATATATTTGTACCTGCACTTTGCAATTCTTGGAGGGCTGGTATTTTTACTTACGCAATCATGGTATATCACTACTACAATAATGTTGACACACGCCGCCATAGATGTTGCTAAAATATTGAGTCAAAACAGCGAAAACAGTCGCCGCTGGTTTTTTGTTGATCAGTGCCTTCACGTGGGTGTAATATTAATTATTGTGGGTTGGGTGTATGGCATTGAATTTGAAATGTTGAATAGTTGGCTTGCTAAACATCTGTTGACAATAACTGCCCTGGTTTTCTTGACAATTCCTTCATCCGTGGTTGTAAAGAAAATTATTTCACGGTGGGATCCGGACCCAAATGACAAATCTCCCGATTCTCTGGAAAGAGCCGGAGCCTACATAGGGATCATTGAGAGACTTTTCGTTTTTACTTTTGTGATGAGCGGCCAGTGGAATGCCGTGGGGTTTCTGATTGCTGCTAAATCAGTATTCCGTTTCGGAGATCTAAAAGAATCCCACGATAGAAAGTTAACAGAATATATTCTTATAGGAACGCTTATGAGTGTTGGTATCGCCTCAATCGTTGGTGCAGTAGTTAAATACTTATCATCATAGGATTATGAGATCATCATAGGATTATGAGAAGGAGAAAAGAATAGACTCTTAGACTCATTTTTCAAGTTTACTTTTGTCCGCTTTTTTCGGTTTTTGGATAGCAACAAACCTACAGATGATATCCGCTTCAAGCGAGGATAAATGCTCAAATTTTACCACGGCACTGACTTAGAAAAGTTGGCAGATCGGCTGCGGGAGGAACTGGCCCGTCCCCGTAAAAACCTGCTGACACCTGAAATTTTTGTAGTGCAGAATCACGGCATCGGGCAGTGGCTTTCGTTGTATTTGGCCGAGCAGGAAGGCATTGCCGCCAACCTAAAGTTTGAGTTTCCATCCGAACGCATATGGAGTCTCATCCGGCTAACTGATCCGGAAATACCGCAGATTCTGCCATCCGATCGCGGCCCTATGACCTGGAGTCTGATGAGTCTGCTGCAGGATGAAGAAATTTTATCGGAGTTTGACAGCCTGCGGCATTATGTGCAGGATGATGACGAGGGTCAGCGAGCAATGCGCAAATGGAAACTCAGCTCTAAAATTGCTGATGTCTTTGACCAGTATCTGATCTATCGTCCGGAATTGATTACGAGCTGGGAGCAGGGAAAATTTCTATATGATAATGATGCCGAGCGGTGGCAGGCCAGGCTTTGGAATCGGCTTATTAATCATTGGAAAGCAGAGCATAATGAGAACTGGCTGCACCGGGCGAAATTGCAGAAGCAGCTTTTGGAACGCATCCGAGGGGAAACATTAGATTTAGAAAAGTTGCCTGAGCGCGTTTCGGTATTCGGCGTATCTTCAATGTCTCCGGCTTTTATTGAGATAATGACCGAGCTTTCCAAGCTGATTAATGTGCATTTTTATCAGTTGAATGTGGACCCGAAGACGAAAGAGGCTGATTCGTTTGAAAATCCGCTGTTACAATCGCTGGGGAAGGAGGGAGCCACATTTATGTCCCTTTTTGCGAACCATTCAACGACAGATTATCGGTTGGCAGATAAAGGAAAGCCAAACAATGAAACCGTTTTTCAGGAGGTTCAAAACGATCTCAGGCAAGACACGGTATCCCAAAATGACTTTGAAGTCCCCATTGCGGACCAATCGATTCAGGTGCATTCGTGTCACAGTCCCATGCGTGAGGTGGAGGTACTGTACGACCAGCTGCTGGCGGTGCTGGATGAGAATCCCGAGTTGTGCTCGGATGATATTCTGATTATGATGCCGGACATCAAAACCTACGCTCCCATGATTGAGGCGGTGTTTGAAACGCCGGGAGAGGGACAACCTAAAATTCCGTACAGCATTGCCGATCGCGGCATACAGGGTGCGCATCCCGCCATCCAAACTTTTTTGAAGATTTTAGAGCTGTGTGAAAGTCGTTTTGGGGTGACCGACGTGCTGGATTTACTGGACAGTGCTCCTGTTCAGGAGGCGTTTGATTTCAGCGATGACGACCTGAATCGCATCGAGACGTGGATTCGTGATAATCGTATCCGATGGGCAATAGACGGTAATTTTAAAAGCTCAATGGATGTGCCCGAAAGCGACAGTTTTACGTGGCGGGCGGGACTAAATCGGATGCTGTTGGGGTACACAATGAAGCAAGACGGCGATCAGTTGTATAACGGAATATTTCCCTATCACGAGGTTGAAACATCGACAGATGCGGAATTGGTAGGAAAATTCTCACATTTTTTACATTCTCTTTTTGATATCAGCGAAAGGGTTAAAAATCCCAAGACACCAAGTCAGTGGACCAATGAATTGACCGAGCTAACCAAACCTTTTTTACCTGATACCCAAGAACATTTTCGCGATATCTCGCGAATCAGAAAATCTTTGGAGCAGCTCAATGAATCCGCTTTAACGGGAAATTACGGCGACTCGCTTCCTTTTTCGATTGTTCGGCTGTGGCTTGAAGATGAGCTTTCTGAGCAGACAACCGGCGGGGGTCAATTTGGCCGCGGTGTTACCTTCAGTTCGTTGATGCCGATGCGTAGTATTCCATTTAAGATGATCGGCATGATCGGGATGAACGACGGTGCCTTTCCACGGTCAAAAATACCGATCGAATTTGATTTGATGCACTTGGAACACGAGCCCGGTGATCCGGTTCGATCCGAAGAGGATAGGTTCCTGTTTTTAGAAAATATGCTATCCGCACAAAGCCATATCTACTTTAGTTATGTGGGGCAGAGCGATAGGCAGGATACCGAATTTCCCCCTTCTGTTGTATTGCGGGAATTTATGGATTACCTGGAGGAGTATCATGGTTTAAAGTCCGAAGATCTGGTTACCGAGCATCGCCTACAGGCTTTCAGCCCGAAGTATTTTCAGGGAGAAAAATGGTTCAGCTATTCGCAGACGCAGCAGCAAATTGCCCAACAGCTGCAGAACGGCGATGAAGTCCCTGCATCCTTTTTGGATGAAAACCTGCCCGAACCACCAGAAGATTGGAAGCAGCTCTCGATAACGGATTTAGTTTCTTTTTATCAGCATCCTGCTAAATATTTGTTAAAGAATCGGCTGGGTATTTATCTCAGAGAAGATGAAGTGCCCGTTGAGGATCGGGAGCCATTTGCGTTGGAAAAGCTGGACAAGTATCACGTTAAACAGGATTTGCTGGAGCATTTTCTGCAGGGAGAATCCCTCGAAGAGCTTGAAAAAGTGTTGTGGTCGCGTGACATGCTGCCCGAAGGGTGGGCGGGATCACAGGCGTATCAACAAAAAAGGAAAGCCGTTGAGGAGTTTGGGTCGAATATTCAGGCAAGACTCGATCAGCAGAAGCTGGATGATTGTCCGGTGGATCTCGAGCTTGGTCAGTTTCGTGTGGTGGGAAAGCTGACGGATCTTTATGAGCACTCCATGATCACCTATCGGTTTGGAAAAAAGCGTCCTAAAGACTTGGTAAACCTGTGGATCAGACACCTCTTTTTACAGCTGGTGAAGCCGAGTGATCACTGCGGAAGCAGCTGTATGTTTACGTGGGATGATGAGTTTGAGCAGACCAAGTTACCTTCGGTAGAAGGTGCCGAGGTTATTCTCAAAGATCTGTTGAATAATTACTGGGAAGGACTTCAAACTACAGGCTATTTTTTCCCGCGCTCGTCATTTTGTTTTGCAGAGAGTGTACTGCAAAAAAATAAAAATGAACAAAAAGCCCTGAAATCTGCGCAGAAGGAGTGGGAGCCCAATAACTATAAAGGTCCGCCGGGTGAAGGAGAAGATGCCTATAATCAACTGGTTGTAGACTCTTTGAATCCGATAGAAGATCCAAGTTTTATCACTGACAGCCTGGCATTCTGGAAGCCCGTTTTTGAAGCTTTAAATTCGGAGGATCAGTAGATGGAGTCAGAAATGCAGCAGTTAGAACCGTTGAAAATTGACCTTTCGGGCATCAACCTGGTGGAGGCTAGCGCCGGTACGGGTAAGACTTACAATATTACCTCATTGTATATTCGGGCGCTTATCGAGCGGGATATTTCTGTGGGAAAAATTCTGGTAGTGACCTACACCGAGGCAGCTACTAAAGAGCTTAAAGATCGGCTTCTGAAGCGGATTCGTCAGTCAATTTCGGTGCTTAAATCCGGAGAGGTAAAAGAGAAAGACGATCAGTTTTTGGTGGATCTGTTGGATCATGTTCAGCATCGTAAACAGGCAGTAGAGAAACTGGAGACGGCAGTCCGTTCGTTTGATGAGGCGTCGGTATATACCATCCACGGATTTTGTTACCAGGCGCTGCAGGAGCAAGCGTTTGACAGCCGCGCGATGTACGATGCCGAGATGATCGGCGACGACACCGAGCTTTTGCTGGAAGCGGTGGATGATTATTGGCGAAACTGGATGTTTGAGGCGTCCGAAGATGAGTCGATGCATCCGCTTTTAAAATTAATTACCGATAACGGATATAATCCTGAGAAGCTGACCAAAGAGCTTAAAGGTCAGCTGGGGAAACCTTACCTGAAGATTAAGCCGGAGGAAAGTGAAACCAATTTTAAACAGTTAGCAGAAGATTTTGGTATACTTTATTCTGAATTACAGCAGGAGTGGCGCAGTCATCGTAAAGAGATGTTTGATCTGCTAGATACCGGGCACTTGAGCTACTATACGACAAACAAGCTGGAGAAGTGGTTTGGGTTGATGGATGATTTTCTCCAATCCGATACACCCCCGACTGATATTTTTACGCAGTTTTATCGGTTTAAGCAAAGTGAAATTAATGACAGTCTTAAAAAAGGACCCCAAAAAAAGGGTTTGAGTCCGCCGCAGCATTCTTTTTTTAAAAAAATAGATGAGTACAAGCACCTGCTGGAATCCATCGATAAGTATCAGGTATTTTTTAAAAAAGATCTGTTTCTGTATCTGCAGAAAAGACTTGTCCAGAAAAAGGAAGATCTGCGGGTTCTTTCCTATGATGATCTGTTGTTACGGCTTCGCAATGCCTTGTACAATTCTGAAAAGGGCGATCAGCTGGCCAAGGTATTGAGGACAAAATATCCTATCGCGATGGTAGATGAGTTTCAGGATACCGATCCGAGTCAGTACGATATTTTTCGAAGGATTTATGCTGATATAGGTAAGTCAGCTCTGTTTATGATCGGGGACCCAAAGCAGTCGATCTATAGCTTTCGCGGAGCGGATGTATTCTCATATCTCAAAGCCAGAGACGATGCACCACCTGAAAATCAGTACAAGCTGAATCAGAACTACCGGTCGGTGCCAAAGCTATTAAAGGGATTAAATGCATTTTTTGAACGACATGATGACCCATTTCTGCTGAACAAGATCAATTATGAAAAAGTAGAGTGGGGTAAAAGCGAGGGAAAATACAAGAACCTTCGTGAAAACGACCAAGAGTTTCCCGCTGTTCGGTTTAGGAGACTAAGCGAAAAGGGGCAGGAACAGAGCAATAAAGGTCCTGCCAAAGATCGGGTGGTTGAGGATACCGTGAAAGAGGTCGCTCGTCTGCTGCAGGGCGGCAAGGAGGGAACCATAATGATTGGGGAGGATCCGGTTGAAGCCAAAGATATCGCTATTTTGGTTCGCCGACACAAACAGGCCGACATGATTAGTGAGGCTTTGCAGGAAAAAGGGATTAAAAGCGTTTTGCAAAGCGATAGTAGCGTTTTTCAGAGTCAGGAAGCGTATCATCTGCAGATGTTACTCAGAGCTGTAGCGGAACCGGGAAATGAGACGCTGGTAAAGACCGCACTTTCGCTTCCGCTTACCGGATATTCAGCGCGTGAACTGCTGGAGATCGAAGAAGATGAGAAGCGGTGGCTAAAGGTTTTGGATCAGTTTGCGGAATGGCATAAAAAGTGGCGCGACCAGGGATTTGCGGCCATGTTTCGTTCTTTGATTAATGAGGCCGATATCGCTGATCATGTTATAAGATATGGCGACGGTGAACGTCGCCTGACAAATCTTCTGCATTTAGGTGAGCTGCTTCAGGAAGAGGCGCGTCATCATAAAAAGGGAATGCAGGGCATTCTAAAATGGCTGGCACGAAAGCGTCAGGAGGATACCGGCAGCAACCGAGAGGAAGAACAGCTGCGGCTGGAAAGCGATGAAGATCTGGTTAAAATTGTGACGATGCACCGGAGTAAAGGGTTGGAATATCCGATCGTGTTTTGCCCGTTTCTGTGGTTCGGTCCGCACATCAGTGAAAACGGTGACCCGCTGGTTTATCACGATACTGAAGACCCCAATACCACGATTCTTGATTTTCGGGGAAAATCAGATCCTAATCGCAATGAGAACAGGCGGAAGGCCCTGCGGGAGGATATAGCAGAAAGTTTGCGGCTGGCTTATGTAGCGATGACCAGGGCTGAGCAGTGCCTGTACTTGACGTGGGATTATGCGACCTGCTCCGAATTTTCTGCTCTTGGATATTTGTTGCAAGATCCTCAAAAAGTGGAGGAACTACTCCAGGAAAAATTCAGTGAAGAAAAATATGAAAAGCCGGATGGGTGCGAAATGCACCGCGCTATTGCGAATTTATGCGCTGATCATCCCGATCTGTTTACGATGAAGACACCTGATCTAAAACGAGTTGAAAATCGACAACTAAATTTGTTAGATAGTGAAATTGAACCGTCGTTAGACCCTCGTAATTTCCGACGGACTAGTTCTATACATTCCGGCCTGCAGGTTTCGAGTTTTTCATCGCTGACCAGCTGGGCGCATGACGATCCCGATGTGCCTGATTATGATCAGTTTTTAGCGGTCGATGATCCTCAGTCGGAGCAAGAATCCGATGAACGCAATATCTTCACTTTTCCGAGAGGTCCCCAGCCCGGTACGTGTATCCATAAGATCTTTGAGGAAATCGATTTCCAAAATCCCGATGCTGATGACACGTTGATTACAACAGAACTCGCGCGCTATGGCATCGACAAGCAATGGAAATCGGTTGTTACTGAAATGTTGCATGTCGTGACGAAGGCGAATATCCATCCCCAAAACAAAAAGATGAGCCTTTCTGCGGTACAGCCGGAAAGTATCGTGCAGGAGCTCGAATTTTATTATCGGACCGGAGATATCACATCACATAAGTTGCTGTCAATGATTAGGGATGATGTTGGGCCACAATTTACGGGAGAGCAGTCGGTATCGGGGTTTTTAAAGGGATATATTGACCTGACATTTGAGTTTAACGGCAAATTTTATCTGCTGGATTACAAGACTAATCACTTGGGGAACGCGATTGCGGACTACGGGGAGGAGCATCTCAAGCAGGAAATGGAAGAAGCCGCCTACGATTTGCAGTATCATATTTATACAATAGCGCTTCACCGGTTTCTGAAAAGACGGATGAAAAACTATGATTACAATCAACATTTTGGTGGGGCATTTTACCTGTTCTTGCGGGGTATGAACGAGGATGGAAGAGAAGGAATTTTCTTCGATCGTCCGCCGCAGGATACAATTAAGGAACTGGATTCTTATTTGTTATCGGGAGGTGAGCATGAGTGATTTACCGACAACGTTAAAACCACTTCGAAAACAGGGGATTTTGCACGACATCGACCTTGAGCTGTGTCGTTTTTTGCAGGATCAACACGAAAGTTTATCCGACAAAGTGCTGCTGAGCGCGTGTCTGGTGAGCTACTTGTATCGTCAGGGGGATGTATGCCTGAAACTCGACAAATATGCTTCACAACCTCTTTTTGAGGATTCAGGGGACTCATTATTTATAACCGCTCCGGATTTATCAACCTGGTTAAAAGTCCTGAAGGAAAGTCCCATAGTGGGATCACCGGGTAATTTTAAGCCGCTTATTTTAGATGGGAATCGGCTGTATCTGCATAAATTTTGGCATTATGAGAATGCGCTGGCCGAGCAATTGATCGAACGAAGTGAGCAAAAGGTTTCGGATATTGATTTGGATGCTCTTGAAGATGGTTTGGCGCGAACTTTTCCTGTCGCTGATGATTCAGAAGTCGATTGGCAGCGGGTATCGGCCGGTGTTTCAGTACGGAACAAACTGTCGATTATTTCGGGCGGACCCGGAACGGGTAAAACATCAACGGTGGTAAGAATACTGGCATTGATGCTGGAACAAAGTACGAGGGATTTGGATATCGCTTTAGCTGCACCGACCGGCAAAGCCGCGGCCCGACTTAAAGATTCTATCATGTCGGCCAAAGAAAATCTTTCGGTGAATGACGAAATCCGCCAAAAAATTCCCGAACAGACCAAGACGCTGCACCAGCTACTTGGAGCCCGCCGGCACAGTTCCTCTTTCAAACACGATCGCGAAAACCCGGTTCCGTATGATGTGGTAATCGTTGATGAGGCTTCGATGATTGACCAAGCGTTAATGAGTAAATTGCTGGACGCGCTGCTCAGGGATGCACGGCTGATTCTACTCGGCGATAAAGATCAGCTTGCGTCGGTGGAAGCGGGATCGGTGCTGGGAGACATTTGCAGGATTGATCGGAATCAGTTTTCGGGAAATACGGCTTCGTGGCTGAAAAAACTTTCGCTCAGAGTACCCAAGGACAGTATTGTTGAAAATCCAATGCCGCTTATTGACAACATTACATTGCTTACAAAAAGTTATCGATTTGATGAGGATAGTGGGATTGCCCGATTAGCAGATAACGTAAATGAGGGAAATTCCGTCGAGTCGATAGAAATTTTGGACTCTTCGGTTTTTAGAGATGTTTCTCTGACATCTATATCTGATAGGGCGGATTTGGATGAACTGCTTCAGCAAAAAGTTACGGATTATTTTAAGGCTATTACGAACAGCGATTCAATAAAAGAAGCACTCAGCATTTTTAATGAATTTAGAATCTTATCTGCCCACCGTCGGGGACCGTGGGGTGTGGAGTATCTGAATCAATACATAGAACAGCTTCTCCGACAAGAAGGATTGGTTTCAAAATTTGATCAGTGGTATGCCGGTAAGCCCGTGATTGTAAACGTAAATGATTATACGCTTGGTCTTTATAACGGGGATACCGGGGTTTGTCTGCCCGATGAGAATGGAGATTTGAAAATTCATTTTCCACAAGAAGATAACATTCGGGCTATTGCTCCGGGGCGGCTTCCGGATTACAGCACAGCTTTTGCCTTAACGGTACACAAAAGTCAGGGTTCTGAATTCGATCAGGTACTAATTATTCTTCCTGATAAGCCTTCCAAAGTATTGACTCGTGAACTCATATATACCGCTATAACACGGGCTCGAACAGAAATAACGGTATTAGGTAGCAAGTCGGTTTTAAAGCAGGGAATTGAGAAAAAGCTGGAACGTTCTTCTGGTTTGGGAGAGCGTATCTGGAAGCGTTAATGTGTCAATATTTCTAAAAAATTCGGGAAATAAATCTCGATTAATCTGGAACAATTCCATTAGGGATTTGGTATATAAGAGTGAACATACTGATCCCTGGTTACCTATTGTAACCATTGATTTGTACCCCGAAAAGCCAACGTACAAAACAGGGCCGGT
>CAZYOD010000044.1:0-11847 GCA_964648635.1 uncultured Balneolaceae bacterium
GATGACCGCGAGGGATACATCGATTTGGTTATTAATGAAATGATTCCAGCTGTTGCCGAGCAGGGGTTGGCGGAGTTTTGTGATATCTTTGCCGAAGAGTCAGCCTTTTCGATAGAAGAATCCCGCCGGGTATTAGTCGCGGGTCAGGCGGCGGGATTGACCCCCAAGCTGCATGCCGATCAGCTGACTTCGTGCGGCGGAGCGGAACTGGCTGCTGAAGTGGAAGCGGCCAGCGCGGATCATCTCGAAAAAATTTCGGATGCCGGAATTGAAGCAATGGCAGAAGCCGGAGTTGTTGGTGTGACGCTTCCGTTGGCATCACTTTATACACAGGAAGAACCGTTAGATTGTCGCCGGCTGGTGGAGGGCGGCGTGGAAGTTGCTGTAGCTACGGATTTTAATCCCGGCTCGGCCCCGAGTTACGATTTGCCGCTGGCAATGATGCTCACCTGTAATCAGGGACGCTTGACACCGGCCGAAGTGTTGAAGGGAGCTACGATCTATGCTGCCAAAGCCATTAAACGTGACCCCAATATTGGATCTGTCGAAGCAGGCAAATCAGCGGATTTTGCAATTATTGATGCGCCCGACCCCAACTTCTGGATGTATCATTATCGCGGGGCGAATTGCGCGGCGTCATATATCAAGGGAGAAAAATTTAGTATGTAAGTTAAAAGGCCTGATGCTTTCAACGACAGTTGTCAGCATTTTTTTGTTAAAAAAATAGTATCGTTAATATTGGTGGGTAATGATTAACGGACATTGTTGTGATTACTACGATACTCTTTTTTATTGCCGGACTCATTTTACTTATTGCCGGGGCTGATCTGTTGGTACGCGGTGCATCCACCTTGGCGGCACGGCTGGGGATGACATCACTCGTTATTGGGTTGACGGTGGTTGCGTTTGGTACCAGTGCTCCTGAGCTGGCTATCGGCTTGCAGTCGACAGCTGCGGGAGAAGATGCATTACTTCTGGGAAACGTTATAGGGAGCAATATTTTTAATGTGCTTTTTATTTTGGGAGCCTCAGCCTTGATTACACCACTGGTCGTTTCCCAAAAATTGGTGAAGCTCGATGTCCCTCTGATGATAGGGGTATCCATACTGGTATATTTTTTCGCTTGGGATGGATTGATAAGCCGGGTAGAGGGCGGCGTCCTGTTCTTAATACTTGTTGCCTATCTAATTTTTTTAGTCTACGATGCGCGAAAGTCAAAAAGTGGACCGTCAGAAATAGAGGGTACTAATACAGATACAACCCCAAATCGTCATTGGGTTTGGGATGGAGTTTTTATAGTAAGTGGATTTGTACTTTTAGTATTTGGGTCGCGGTGGTTGGTAGATGGAGCCGTAACGTTTGCTGAATATTTGGGCGTTAGCAGTCTCATTATCGGGTTAACGATTGTAGCTATGGGGACTTCCCTGCCCGAGGTGGCGACTTCTTTACTGGCAAGTATAAAGGGTAAGCGCGATTTGGCCGTGGGTAATCTCGTGGGCAGTAACCTGTTTAATATTATGTGCATTATTGGATTGACTGCTCTGGTTCATCCAACCGGTATTTCCGTGCAGTCGGGCGTTATCGGGTTTGATCTCCCGGTTATGATAGCTACTGCCATTGTATGTTTACCTATCTTTTTTACAGGAAGTATGATAAGCCGTTGGGAGGGAGCACTCTTTTTGGGATATTACCTGGCCTTCACGTTGTATTTGATTTTAACAGCAACTGATCACCATCTTCTTCCCATATTTCATGCAGCAATGGGATGGTTTGTATTGCCAATGACGGTGATTACCGGAGTTGGGATACTTTTCAAAGAATTTAGAAAGAATAATTAGTTTGTAATGTCAAATTTGAAGAAAGTCTCGACCGATATTCCTAAAGCGGCTGATAACGATCCGCGTATCGGTCATCTGTTGGGTTCGAATCTCAATGAAAATGACAAGCCCAAAGCAGTTATCATCGGCTTTCCCTCGGATAAGGGAGTACAGATTAACGGCGGCCGTCCCGGCGCCTCGGACGCTCCGGAGGAGATTCGCAAGCAACTCTATAAAATGACGCCCAATGCGGAGGATTATGAAGCTTTTGTTGAGTTGACCGCTTGTTGCCAAGATCTTGGTGATCTGAATATCACCGGGGAATTAGACGAAGATCAGCAGCAGATGGGCGATGTTTTAGCCGGATATCTGGAGCAGGATGTGGTACCGATTATTCTTGGCGGGGGACACGAAACAGCTTTTGCTCACTTTTTGGGATATGCTAAAACAGAACTGAAAACTTCTATTTTTAATTTAGATGCCCACACAGATGTGCGTCCGCTAAAAGACGGTCAGGCCCATTCAGGGTCGCCTTTTCGTCAAGCACTGCAGCATGACAGTAGTTGTGCCGAAAGTTATCTTGTGGCAGGATTACAACCTCATTCGGTTGCAAGGTCGCATCTGCAATTTATCGAGAAGCATAATGGCCAATATCTTTTTCGGGATGAAACCAACATTACCTCGATTTCAGGTTTCTTTCACCAGCATGACAGCGACCGATTGATGGTTACGTTTGATATGGATGCGGTGGATCAGTCGCAGGCGCCGGGCGTAAGCGCTCCCTGTGTCAACGGTTTACCGGCTGATTTATGGCTTACGGCGGCTTATCTGGCGGGACGGAATAAGCAGGTTACTTCTTTTGATCTCTCTGAAGTAAACCCACTCCATGACCGCGACGATCAAACCGCCAAATTAGCAGCTCTCACCATCTGGCACTTCCTGTTGGGATTGAGTCAGCGTAAATAGAAACGGGTGACGCAGACTGAACTTATTAGTGTAACTGTAATGCTCGGATAATCAATCGTTATGGAACCTTTGTTTAGGAACATACGGTTTGTTCTTATCTGTTAGACAACCTATAAACAGGTAAAAGGTTCTATGTATATCTTGGAACAAGAGCAGGTATTAGATACTTCAGCAGATCAACTTTGGCAGTTTATTTCCCATCCCGCAAACTTAAATGAGATTACTCCGCCGGAACTTGACTTTACTATTGTTAGTAAAGTATCAGAGAAAATGTACAACGGTTTGTTGGTCGAGTATGATGTGAAGCTCCCCTTGTTGGGACATACGGAATGGGTAACGGAAATCAAGCATATTGTTCCCGGAAAAGAGTTTGTTGATGAGCAACGGATAGGTCCGTATCGCTTTTGGTATCATTATCATAAAATTGAAGAGGCAGAATCGGGGGTGAAGATGATCGACCAAGTGAACTATATGCTACCGTATGGAATATTGGGCAAAGTCGTGAATAGATTGCTTATCAGGAATAAGCTGGGTGATATTTTTGAATACCGAAAGCAGGTATTGAACCGACGATATAATACCAAGGGTACGGAAAAAGAATACGAATTGAGCTGATATATAAAACCCACAAAATTTCTAAACCTTGTGGGTTTATAAATCCGTTTAATCAGTTCAATCTGTAACTAATTACGGCTTAATTTTGATATCGATTTTTTCGGTAGGATCTTGCTCTTGGTTGCGAATAGCCAGCTGTTGGATCACATTATTTGAAAGCTCGACAAAAGCCTGCGCCGATTTCGTTTTCAGATCTCCCAACACAATGGGTTTGCCCTCATCACTGCTCTCGCGCACTTTTTGTTCCAGCGGAATTTCGCCGAGAAAATTGGTCCCCATGCGCTCGGCCAAATCACGGACGCCGTGTTTGCCGAAAATGTGATACTTTTTCTCCGGCATATCTTCAGGAATGAAGTAAGCCATATTTTCAACCATCCCCAAGACGGGTACGTTTACTTTCTTGAACATTGCCACACCTTTACGCGCATCATCCAACGCAACATCCTGCGGGGTTGAAACAATGACGGCTCCGGTCAGCGGTACGGTTTGTACGAGGGTCAGCTGAATGTCGCCGGTCCCGGGAGGCAGATCGAGTACCATATAATCGAGTTCGCCCCATTCCACCTCATTCATAAATTGCTTAACCGCGCTGGTCACCATCGGTCCGCGCCAGATCATCGCCTGATCAGGATCCACCAATAATCCCATAGACAAAAAGCGGATGCCGTATTTTTCCATGGGGATCAGTTTTTTCTGCGTGGTGATATTGGGACGTTCGTGGGTATCCAGCATGGTAGGTATGCTGGGGCCGTAAATATCGGTATCGAGCAGGCCTACTTTGGCGCCCGTGCGTGCAAGTCCGCATGCGAGATTAACGGCTACGGTAGATTTGCCTACCCCGCCTTTGCCCGAGGCAACGGCAATAATATTTTTCACGCCGGAAAGAACTTCTTGATCATCTTGCTGCTGCTCTTTCTGTTTGCGGTGACCTTGGCCCGGAAATTCGCCCTTGTCTTCGTTGTTTCGAAATTTTGAAATATTCACCGCAGTCGTGATGTCAAGCACCGCATCCTTGGAGACAAACTTGCGGATCGCCTCTTCGCATTTTTCCTTGAGTTTGGCTTCGAGCTTGGGATCCTTTTCGGGCAGGTCAATTGTAAATGTGACAAAAGAATCCTGCACTATCAGATCTTCGATCATATCCAGCGTTACGAGATCTTTATCCATCTCGGGATGCATCACATGCGTAAGTGCCGTGCGGACTTGTTGCTTATTAATCGACATGAGGTAAGAAATTCTTGGGTTGAACTAAATTTTACAGTCTTCAAAGATAAGGATTTAATAAGACATGCTAAACGGTTATTGCGGGCAAAGTATTCGGTTTATTAGAACCCGGACTTTGCAGATGGAAATGCAGTTTAAAATCTAAATCTCATTCAGGTGCTTTGCTTACAGATCTATTATTTATTCTCCATTCTATTGTTAAATCTGTATTTTAGGCGACTAAAGAATCCAATTATCACGTCACCCTGTCCGCCAGCGGGCGGATCAGGATCCTTAACTCAAAACCCATATGCTAAAACGAACGTCCTTTTACAATCTTCACGAACAAGCCGGAGCCAAACTCATCGATTTTGGCGGATTTGAAATGCCGGTGCAGTACGACAGCATCCGTAAAGAACACAATGCCGTACGCGAAAAGGTGGGCATGTTCGACGTATCCCACATGGGCGAATTTTTTATATCGGGACCGGAAGCTGAAGATCTCATTCAGTATGTGACTATTAATGATGTGACCAAGCTGACGCCCGGAAAGGCACAATATTCTGCTATGTGCTACGAAGACGGCGGTATCGTGGATGACCTCCTGGTGTATAAATTATTTGATGATGACGGATACATCTTGGTGGTGAACGCTTCGAATATCGAGAAAGATTTAGAATGGATTCAGAGAAATAACAGTTTTGATGCCGATGTCAGAGATCAATCTGAAGATACTTGTCTGTTAGCTGTGCAGGGACCTAAATCCGTGGAAACACTCCAGAAACTGACCGATACCGATCTGAGCACCATCAAATTTTATACCTATGAAATGGGTACGTTGGCCGGTTTCGATAATATCGCATTATCCGCAACCGGATATACCGGCGAAAAGGGATTCGAACTCTATTTTGATAAAAATCAGGTTGATCCCGTAGCTATCTGGAAGGCGATTATGGAAGCAGGCGAAGAATTTGGTATTGAGCCCTGCGGACTTGGCGCGCGGGATACGCTACGTCTGGAGAAGGGATTTGCCCTTTACGGTAATGACATCACCAAAGATACGCACCCGCTGGAAGCCCGCATGGGATGGCTAACCAAGATCAATAAAGGTGAATTTATCGGCCGGGATGCTCTTTTAGAAGCCAAGGAAGATGGCCTGGACCGTAAGCTTGTTGGGTTGACGGTTGAAGATAAGCGCGCAATTCCTCGCAAAGGATATTCGATTTTGGATGAAGATGACAACGAAATTGGCTTTATAACCAGCGGGTCACGCTCCATAACATTAGGCAAAAATATCGGGATGGGATATGTAGCTATCGATCGTGCGGACGAAGGTGAAACGGTTTTTGTGGAAGTCCGAAACAAAAAGGCAGAAGCTACAGTAGTAAAACCACCATTTGTTAAATAAAGGTGGCGGCAGAACGGACAACTTTCTAACTTGATTTATTACACAGAACTTAATCAGCGCGACTAATTCATGATCGAAACATTGGACGTATTTTCATCTGCGCACTCTTTCCGGGAAGAGGATATCCGGGGCAAGACGGTGGTTATTGTTGATGTGCTTCGGGCCAGCTCTACCATGGTTACGGCTCTGCAAAACGGGGCTAAAGGTGTGATCGCCGTAGAGGATATGGATGACGCCAGCAAAATTTCTCACAACCTTGATGCCGAAAGCTTTTTGCTGAGCGGCGAAAAAAACGGCATTACTATTGAGGGATATGATCTCGGAAACTCTCCTATGGAGCATTCCGAAGATATTGTGAGGGGTAAAACAATCATCCTGAATACCACAAACGGTACCAAGGCGATAAAACGCTGCGGGTTAGCCGACAGAATTATTGTCGGATCTTTCCTTAATTTGGAGGCTACTGTTGATTTCCTGAAGCAGTTGGATGACGAAGTGGTTCTTGTATGTGCAGGGTGGCGGGGTCGTCTCTCGTTTGAGGATCTGCTTTGTGCTGGGAATATTATTTACGAACTTTGTTCGGGGCAGTTGCCTGCCGAGGCACAAGATGGCGCAAAAGTTGCCTTTGGTCTTTATGAAAAATTTGGTGATGATATAGAAAGTAGTGTAAAGTCATCGAACTACGCCGAGCGGTTAAAAGATATTGTTGGCAAAGATGATCTTTCATATTGTTGTCAACGGAGCATTACGCAGGTGTTACCGGTATTAAATCAAGGAATTATCACAGATTTAAATGGCTAAAAAAAACAGTTCGGGTAACTTTGTGGGGGGGCTTTCGGAATCCCGGAAAATGGAAATTCTAGGGATTATTGTGATGGCTATAGCCGGCCTGTTGGGGCTGTGTATTGTCACTTATAACCCCGGAGATTACCCGTTGATTCAGTCGCTTTCTCCTGAAGTGGCAGCTCAACGTATCCAAAATGGTCTTGGACCGGTGGGAACCTATCTTGGCCACTTTTTTGTGTACCTGCTGTTTGGATATATGAGCATTTTCGTGCCGCTTATCATTTTAGGCTACGGGTGGTTCATTTTTCGGGACCGCGATATCAGCCTGATGTTGTGGCCTACAGCCTACGGTATCTGGTGTATGGTGTTGTCTGCTACGATTCTGGGATGGTTTAATATTAATTATGACACTCCTTCCTCGATTTGGAATGGAACTGCCGGATTCGCGACGGCTCAGCAGCTGCAGACTTACACTGCCAAAACGGGATCTATTGTTATTCTTTCGGTATTGTTGATTACCACCCTGCTGGCACTGCTGGATCGTGATCTGCAATATACTGTAGAACAGTTTAAGGATTGGATTGCCGGCATTAAGGCATCATATGCCGATTGGAAACAGCGTCGCAAAGAGAAGAAAGAGGCCAAGCGAAGGAAGAAAGAAGAAAAACGGAAAAGAAAACAGGAGCAAAAAGAGATTGCCCGGCAGCAGAAAGCTGAAAAGCAGACACGTCGCAAGCAACAGCAGGCAGCACCGGCAGAAGAATCCAAAAATGGAGAGCCAGAAGCTGAGCCGGAGCCTAAATCTATTGATGAAATTGTTGAACAGTCGCAGGAGCAGGACCGGGAGCGCATGCGACAGCAGCAGGAAGAAATTCAGTCATTGGATCAACGTCCCCGTGCGGATATAGAAAAGAAAAAGATTGCCGAAGATGAAGAGGATGATGTCGATATTTCGGTGTATGTGGGAGAAGGCGATGAGCAGGCCGATGACAAAGAGCTGGATAAACAGAATAAGGACAAAGCGAAGGAAGTTCCTAAGGTAAAGTACAAGTTTCCCACTATTGATATTCTCGACAGCCCGCCGAATGAAGGTAATGAGGTTGATCTCGAAGAGATTAAAGAGAACAAGCGGATCATTCTGGATAAGTTGAAGCGCCACAATATTGAAATCCGCAGCATTAACGCAATCGTCGGTCCTACGGTAACGCTTTACGAACTGGATCCGGCTCCGGATGTGAAAATCAGTAAGATTGAAAGCTATGCCAACGACTTAAAGATGGCGACAGCGGCGAAAGGACTCCGCATTATGGCGCCGATTCCGGGCCGCTCTGCGGTTGGAATTGAGGTGCCAAACGGTGCGCGCGAGACAGTTTTTATTAAATCGGTGATTAATACGAAGAAATTTGTAGAAAGCGATCACGAGCTGCCGCTGGCCTTTGGTAAGACGATTGAAAATGAGGTGTTTATGGTCGATCTCACCAAGATGCCACACTTGCTTATCGCCGGTGCTACCGGATCGGGTAAAACGGTAGGAATGAATACGATTATTACCTGCTTGTTATATAAGTGTCATCCCGATGATTTGAAGTTCGTGATGATTGATCCCAAGAAAATTGAGCTTTCACTGTTTCAAAAAATTGAAGAACACTTTTTGGCTACACTGCCGGGTGCCGAGGAGCCGATTATCACTGATACCACCCGGGCACAGGAAACGCTTGAAAGTCTCACTAAAGAGATGGATGAGCGCTACGATCTACTCAAGGATGCTATGGTGCGGGATATCAGAGCCTATAATGAAAAGTTTGACAACGGAGAACTGGACGAGGAAGAGGGTTTCCGACACTTGCCCTATATTGTTGTCCTTATTGATGAGCTGGCCGATCTGATGATGACCGCCGGAAAGCAGATTGAGGAGCCTATTGCTCGTTTGGCGCAGCTGGCGCGTGCGGTTGGAATTCACCTTGTAGTTGCTACTCAGCGTCCTTCGGTAAACGTTATTACCGGAACGATTAAGGCAAACTTTCCCGGCCGAATTGCTTACCAGGTGGCTTCGAAAGTGGACTCTCGTACAATTTTGGATACCGGGGGTGCCGATCAGCTCATCGGCCGCGGTGACATGTTGTTCACTAACGGCGGTGGCATGACGCGAATTCAGAATGCTTTTGTATCTACCGAAGAAGTCGAAAAGATCACCGATTTCATCGGTAACCAAAAAGGATATAATAATAAGTACGAATTACCTGTTTTAGAAGATGAGTCTTCGGCAAGCGGCGATATTCCCGATCCGCTGGAAGATATCGACGAGCTTTTTGAAGCGGCTGCCAAAGTTATTGTGTTGCATCAGCAGGGGTCAGTTTCATTGCTACAGCGCAAGCTCAAAATTGGATATAACCGCGCTGGACGCATTGTTGATCAGCTGTTTAACGCCGGCGTAGTGGGACCCTATCAGGGAAGCACGGCGCGCGATGTGCTAGTTGACGATGAAGAAGAATTAGAGCAATTATTAGATGAACTGGAAGAATTTGACCGATAAACTATTAGCTACCTTTTTTGTAATCCTATTTTGTCTGGGGTTTTTATCATTAACACATGCCCAAGAAAACTCTCTTAAAAAGCTTACACAAAAGTTTGAAGAAGGTGCCATTTTTAAGGCCGGTTTCCATCATCAGTCCGTAGATTCGTATACGCAGGATACAGTATCTCGCAGGGGACAAATTTGGGTTGGAGAACAACAGTATCGAGTGCGGGCTCAAAATCAATCGGTGGTTGTTAACGGTAAAACCTCAATGGTGTACGATGAGAATCGGAACCGGGTGATTATCAGTAACTATGAACCCGAAGAAGATGATTTTGCGCCTTCTAGAATTTTGAACGGAGTAGACTCAACCTTTGCGGTGAAAGCCGAGGAACAGAAGCAAGATCAGATTTATATTCGGCTTACTTCGGATGACGATTTTGCCATTTATAAAGAAGTGGAAATTTATCTTTCTGATGAATTAATTCCGAAGAAGATTCGTGCCGTTGATCCTGTGGATAATGTTATAACCACTACCTTTGAGGAGGGCACTTTTATCGCAAAACAAGACGAGATGTTTTCACTTGACTATCCCGAAGAAGCAGAAGTTGTCGATATGCGCAACTAGCTAATCTAAAAAAATGACCAAACGCTTTTTAAAAATAGGTCTTGCTCTTTCCCTGGGAGCCCTATTCTTGTGGCTCGCTTTCCGAAACGTGCGCCTGCAGGAGATGTTCGAATATGCCAAACGCATGCGGTTTGGGTGGATTATTCCTTTCATTATTTCTGCTTTGTTCAGCCATATTTTTCGCGCCGAGCGGTGGAGGTTGCTTATTGAACACGACAAGAAGGAACTTGATCGCATTACGCTCATCTCGGGAGTTTTGGTTGGTTATATGATGAATCTTGTAGGTCCGCGTCTGGGTGAAGTTTCACGCCCCGTGTATGTAGCTAAAAAAGAAGACCTGAGTAGCTCAAAGTTGATGGGCACCATTGTCTTGGAACGCATTATCGATGTTGTGGTGATGGCATTTTTGATGGGGATTGTATCTGTGTATTTAATTTCTGATGTGGAACTGCTCAGCAAAATTTTTGGAGATCAAACCATCGACTTTTTGACTAATCAATCCGGAATTGTTTCCTATGGATGGGTGGCGCTGTTTATAGCACTGATGATTTTAGGTGGTTACCTGGCGCTTAAATTTTTACTCTTTTTAGGAACCAGGTTCGATGCACTGCAAAGATGGATCGACCGTGCCAGAGAAGCGCTCATTATGTTTAAAGACGGCGTGTTGTCCGCACGTAAGGTAGAGCACTGGGGGCTGTTTATTACCTATACCGCGATGATCTGGTTTTGCTACACACTGATGACTTACATCCCGTTCTGGATGTTCGACATGCAGGAAGTGTATAACCTGGATATGCTGGATGCATTGGTCATTACTGTCATTTCAGCGATAGGAATTGCCATCCCATCCCCGGGGGGCATCGGCACTTACCACTATTTTGTAAAGCAGTCGCTTTTAGTACTTTTTGCAGTACCCGCGGTAACAGGTATCGCTTACGCCACTATTACACATGCAGCCATGGTGATTTTTGTGGCCAGTATTACACCCATTTTTCTGTTTGTTGATAAGCTGAGATCCACAAAAGCGGGTAAGCCGGTATTTTAAATATCGTTTGCTTTGTAGTTTAATTAAGATTTAGTCAGCTTGCATTTGAACCTTTGTGGATTTGCAATTCCTGCGGCATGTTTTCGTTATACGAAACAGACGGGGTTAAAGCCGGTATAAAAATGCTAATTGGGACATTAATCGTTGCTAAAAAATTAGTACCTTTAAAGCTGATTTCTTGGCACCACAGTATCATAAATTCTATGAATCGTTTTCTCTCATTTGCTTTTGCTTTAGTTGTTTTATTTCTCGCTGTTAACTCTGTTGCTGCGCAGGATCAACAGGAAAGCGAGCGTTCGCTACTGCCGGAAATTGATCCGCAGGATATAGAAATTCGCAGTCAATTTAAGGCACGCTTTCCGGGACTGCGTCGCCAGCCGATTCTCGGTTTCGATCCTACTCCCCGTGTATATCAAATTGATTCCGACCGGACGCCCTTTATGGAAACGCAGGAACAGGTGGTAGCGAACTTGCCTATCAGCGAGCTTTCACGACCCGAACCGCCCGCTTATACTCCTCTGCATTATTCATCCGATATTAACGCATTCGGGCGTTTTGGCATGGGCAGTTTTATCAGTCCCGAAGCTAGATTCTGGGGCGTAAGCCGAATTAATAACAAAAGCTATGTGGGCGGCGATTTCGATTATTCCTCATCCGACGGTCATCTCGATACTCAGGAAAGCAGCTTCCGCTTTTTTGATGCCAATGGCGAATATGCTACAAAGTTGAATTCAAAATCCCGGCTCGGGGTAAACGGTGGTTTTCAGAGCAGTTTTAACAATATGTTTGATGTGGAAGTTGCCAGCATCTCTGATGATGCTCGTAAAGAGTATAGTGGTTTCAATTTGGGTGCTGATTTTGAAC